>JBBSWR010000106.1:0-6687 GCA_038046185.1 Nanobdellota archaeon | reverse complement strand
GCGAGAAAGAAGAAAGCGCAAATACTGTTGCAGTCCGGACTTCAGAGGGAAAAGTCCATTATGGATTAAAAACTGAGGAATTCTTAAAGAAAGTTATGGATAATATTCAAGAGAAAAAGATTAAGGTTGAACTTTAAAAGTTTAATTTATTGAGCTCAATGACATTTTAAAAATTCCTTTATCAGTGGATAAGAGTATATCTCCTGAATTAAGTACTTTTAGGCTAAAAATATATTTTATTTTATTATCCAATTCAATAGTTTTCCAGCTATTCCCATTGTCATGGCTTCTGATAAGGTAAGCTCCTAAGTAGTCTACTGAAGGGAAATCTCCCCCTCTATATTCTGAAACTAAAAGAGAACAGGAACCCACTATTTCGCCGTTTTTTAAAGTTGTAAATTTAAAGTCACATGTTCCTTTGCCTTCATCTTTTATATCGGGTAGATAAGAGGTTAATCTCCAATTTTCATTTGAATTTTTTGTCCAGAATGTGAACATTAAAGAATTGTAGTCACGAGTGTAAGCATAAACATTATCATTATAGCCGCCAGCAAAATAAAAAGTTGATTTATTAACTAATGAGCGCTCCCAGGTATCACCATTATCTAAAGATTCTAGTACCCCATACGCTATGTTTGAAGCCGGATTATCAACATTCAGTATAGCTGAAGCGTATAAAACACCATTATGGCTGGCAATATCAAAAATATGGTTTAAGCTCGGGTCTTTTTCGTCAAAATAAACTCTTTCCCAAGAAGCGCCCTGATCTTTGCTCCTATAAATACCATCGTATGTGCCTATAAAAATAGAATCAATTTCTGAAATAATGGATGAAATAAGGTTAAAGCTATATTCTTGCCTAGTTGTATCGCAGTTTACATAATTTTCTTTTGTAAAACATTCCCAAGTTTCTCCGTTGTCTTCGCTTTTGGCTAAAAGGTAATTTTGAAATACCCAAATTTTACCGTCTTTCAACAAGCCAATTTCCGTTGCACCGGGAATTTTGTATTTTTTCTCGAAGCTCAGGTCATTTTTTAGCTTCGTTACTTCAAATGTGTTCTTATTTCCATACCAAATTCCGCCTCCATCATCAACATAAACAAAATGATGTATACTATCATCTATCTTCTCCAGTCCGTTAAACTTAGAGGTGGAATTTTTTTCGCTATTTGAACAGCCAGATAAGACTAAAGAAAGAATAATAAACATAAAAATTATTTTTTTCATTTTTCTATTTTTTAGAATGTTATCTTTTTAATGTTTTATATTTTCCAGCTATCAAAAACAATGTTACTTTTTCTCTTGTCAGCCTCAATAATTCTTTCCAATCCATTTTATTAAAATTAAATTAAAAAAATAAAAAATTTATTCCACCATTATAGTTCCGCCTCTGTAAAACGGAACCGGATATGGATAATTATCCTGCTCGTAAGGCAGATCAACTGTTTTTATTTCCGTGTTGATGTTGTTCAAATCATTTGCCTTAATCTTTTTGTCTGAAACTGTGTAAAGCACGCCGTCCATGAACAATGACCTTCGGACTGCATTCGGTGAGCCGTACCAGTACCAATCCTGCTTTTCGTCGCCTTCATTGTGGGTTATGGTTCCTTTGACTGCAAATCCATTTAAGTCAACATTAAAGACATAAGCGCCCTGCCAGCTTCTCTGCCTGTAATAGCCAAGATTCTGGTCATATTCCATCTTGCCTTTGATTTCAGTAACCGGAATAACAATCAGATTCTTATTTTTGTCAAACAGGAACGCCTTGTGGTCTCTCAATGCTTCTGAGTCTGTTCCGGATGTTCCAATCTCATATTTTGCCAGCTGTTTTGGGTTTTTAACATCAGACACATCAAACAATGCCAGTTTAACGCCTTTTGTCGAGACGCCGCCCCATTCATTTCCTTCAGTTTCTTTCCCAATTCCGATTATGTGGGTCTCATCATATGGGTGCAAATAATCAGAATATCCGGGTATTTTCAATTCTCCAAGCACTTCCGGCTGTTTAGGGTTTGACAAATCGATAACAAACAGCGGGTCGATTCTCTTGAAAGTGATCATATACAGCCTGTCTCCCAAAAATCTCGCTGAATAAATTCTTTCATCAGGGGCAATTGCCTCAAGCTTTCCGACCGTATTCAATTTGCTGTCAAGCACAAAAACATTGTTGTACATCACATTTTCCCTTTGGGTCCAGATTTCAGTTGTGGTTGCAACCCTGAAATAATCTCCGTTCTCATCCATTGAAAATTGATTCAACAGGTATCCGGAAACTTCCCCTTTTGCGCCGTATTCGATTTTGCCGTTGTCTATTGCTATCCTGTGAATTATTGTTTTCCTTCTCTCGGCCTCAAGTTTCGCCTCGTAATCATTGACGGCATTTTCTATTTTCTGTATTAAGTCATTTTTGCCGCCCTCATCCATCTTGTTGTACATTTCCTCAAGAACTGTTGAGATTTTATCCCATCTTTGATACGGGCCCAGGCTGTTGTCGTTCTTCAAATCTTTTATTTGGTTTTGCGCATCTGACGGAAGCAGCGGCACAACAACTTCAAAGAACCGGTCCTCATTGTGCGACTCGTAGTAATTATACGGCAAATTTTTCTGGTAGGTTATGTAAATATTATTTTTTGAGACGTAGATGTTGTTTGAGTACCCCATCATGAATGTCTTTGCATTTACATCATCGCTGCCGCTTAAAATATTAAATGAAGCAACCGTGTTGAAATTATAATTGTATTCCGGATTGTCAAAATAATAAATTTCCGGCCTCACAATCATCTTTGCGCTTTTTGCAGATTCCATTATTACGGGAGTGTCAATTACCCTGTTGGAATAATAGACGTTCTCCTGCGTTATAAAATAAACATAATTGTCTATCATTCTTGATTCAAGGTAATAGCCGCCTAAGTTGTAGTCTTTCACAAGCTCTGGGCTGCTCCTGTCGGAAATGTCATAGACAAAAGCATGTGTTTTCTGAGTGTATCTTGGGCTCGGCCTGAAATCATAAGGCGAAAACCCTGCCACCTCATCGTTTCCATCGGAGAAAACAACCAGCCTGTCTTCATTCACAAACATGTTTCTTGGATTTCCCGCTATTTTTGTTTCAGAAAGAATTTTTGCGTTCTCTGCAGGATAAGCCTCAACAATCACCAGTTTGTCTTGCGTTAAAGTGTAAATATATTTATCATCGTTTTTTACAAAATCCGCCTCATCAACACCCTGAACCTGGACATTTGTTTGGGAGTAATCAGTTGCACCTGCACCGCCTGAAGCAGCTGACTCAGAAGCTGAAGATTTGACTTGTGCAGTCATAGGGGCAGCAATATCCATTGCAATTCCACCTCTAATGCCTCCGCTTATTGTTCCATAATTTCCTGAATTTACATTTACTTTGTCAAGAAAATCCATCAATTCCTGCGTTGATGAAAATTTTTTTAATTCCTGTGTCGACTGGAACTGGGCCAGATTTGCACCCTGAGACTGATTTTTCCCGTAATCGTTGGTGACTTCAGTCTTGCATGATGCAACAGCCAATATCAAAAATAAAAATGTAAATATGCAAACAATTTTAGTGCTTTGGTTTTTCATTTTTATTACCTCGCTATTTTTAATTAATCTTGATAATCATCACAGGTTTATATACTATTTCATGACTATTAGTCAATTTGAAGTTATTCAGTCCTTATTTTTTTCCATTAAGCCAATTATAAAATAAACCAGCAGGGCGAATATTGCGCCGGCCAAAAACCATAAGGCGATATTTGGAATCACTGTTTGCGCCTGCTGTGTTGCCTGAACTGCAGCTTCCTGCATTGAAGCTGATGCGACTTTTGCGGCTCCAGCATCCGCTGCCGCCATCATCGGCTGCGCCGCAATTATACTTTTTGAAAAATAATTATTAACCAACTGGATTATTAATGCAGCTCCGCTTACTATCAGCACAGCCGGAAGAATGCTTCTTAATTTTTCCTTTATCCCGGAAACATTTTTCGGCGCTATTATAATATACTTGTTTGCCAGCCTGTAATGGTTTACTTCCTTGCCCTTCTCGCTATAATGATACTCATTTGCATCAATTAGCCCAGTTCCCATCAGCTGCTGAAGATTATAATGAACAGTTGAGATTGGAATATCAAGTTTTGATGCCAATTCTGATTCAGTCGCTTCTTTATTTGCTAAATAGTCCAGTATCTTCCTGCAGGAATCATTGCTGATTACGTTTGAAATCTTCTTAATCTTCGAATCTTCCATTGACAACAGTATGAAATTTTTCTTTGCCATAGTAAATAACACAGATTCAGCTTTATAAATAGTTTTTGATAGGTTTGAATTGGGTTGAAGCTATTCCTTAAGATTTAAAATATTTCTAAACGAATAGTTTTATAAATTAAATTGCACATCTAATCATTATGGTCCTGGACAAGCTAAGCGAATCTCTGAAGAACACTTTGCAGAAGATAGCAAAGTCTCTTTTTGTGGATGAGAAGCTGATAAACGAATTAGTAAAAGATATTCAGAAAGCATTATTGCACTCGGATGTCAACGTAAAATTAGTTTTTGAATTGACTGAAAAAATAAAGCAGAGGGCCTTGAATGAGGAATCGCCAAAAGGCCTGACAAAAAAAGAGCAGATAATCAATATTGTTTATGATGAGCTGGTTAATTTCCTGGGAAAAGAGCAGCATAAAGTTGAGGTTAAGCAAAAGCCTTTCAAGATAATGCTTGTCGGGCTGTTTGGCTCGGGAAAAACCACAACAACAGGAAAACTGGCTAAATTCTACACAAAAAGAGGGTATAAAGTTGCCTTGGTTGGATTGGATGTTCACCGCCCGGCGGCGATGGAGCAGATTGAGCAAGTCGGGAAAAATGCAAATGTAAAAGTTTTTTCTGACAGGCACATCAAAGATGCTGTTGAGATATGGGAAAAATACAGAAATGAAGCTAATGATTACGATGTTCTGATTATTGACACTTCAGGAAGGGATGCGCTGTCAAAAGATTTGGTTCTTGAAATTGAGGAAGTAAACAGAAAAATACAGCCAAATGAAAATTTGCTTGTCATTTCTGCGGATATTGGGCAGGCTGCGCAGAAACAGGCTGAACAGTTTCACAAAAGCTGCGGCATAACCGGAATAATTGTTTCCAAGATGGATGGAACTGCAAGGGGTGGTGGCGCTTTGACAGCGGCAGCAGTTTCCGGCGCTCCAATAAAATTTATTGGTGTCGGTGAGAAAATTGATGATTTGGAGCAGTTCAACCCGCAGGGATTTGTCGGCAGGATTCTAGGAATGGGCGACCTGGAAGCGCTTCTGGAGAAAGCAAAAGAAGTCATCAAAGTCGAGGACGCGGAAGACTTGGGAAAAAAATTTTTGAAAGGGGAATTTAATCTAATAGATTTATATGAGCAGATGGAAGCGATGTCCAAGATGGGCCCTTTGTCTTCTATTGTTGAAATGATTCCGGGATTCTCATCACTAAAATTACCGAAAGAAATGCTTCAGGTTCAGGAAGGCAAGCTGAAAAAATGGAAGATAGCAATGAATTCCATGACCAGAGCAGAGCTTGAAGATCCGGAATTGGTTGATTCTTCAAGAATCGAAAGAATTTCAAAAGGCTCAGGCATTCCGACAAATGAAATAAGGGAAATGATAAAGCAGCACCGCCAGTCAAAGAAGATGGTCAAGATGTTCAAAGGAAGCAAAGGTGACATGGGCAAGATGATGAAAAAATTCGGCGGCAGGCTGCCGATGGGCGGATGAATTACTCCCCTAAAAATTTAGGGTTAAACTTATCAAACCATTCCCTTTTCTCTATCTCGTCAAGAATATTATAAAATCCAAACGTCGAGGCGTTTCCGTAAACTTCTATTTTTTTGTCAAACCCGTGCTTTAATGCGTAGAAAGCGCAGATTCTGAAGCAGGCAGAATTATCATTCAAAATTTCCGGAGCATTATAAATTATTTCAACCATTTTTTCTTTTCTGTCATACTCTGCGGCAACGGTGCTTGTTCCATTTTCAGGGTTGATGTAGGAAAGAAATAACTTGTCCATTATTGAATCAAGAAAATTTGCAAATTTATCAGCATTTCCGACGTCAATTTGGCTGAAATTTGTTCTTCCAACTGACTTTAAGCCGGGAATTTTTGAAGCGGAATTTGAGAAGAAGTCCTTAATATTTTTTTCTTTTATGAAAATTTTTACTTTATAGCTGTCTATTAATTTCCTCGTTTTTATTTTTATTCCCTTGTATTTTCTGTTGAACTGCTCCGATAATTTTTCGAATTTCGGGATGAACACATCCAGGTCAGTCTGCCCCTCGCCGTAGTATCTGTCTATTTCTGCGCCGACCTTTATCATCTGAAAAAAATCTTTCCTGAACTGGGAAATATCATTCGCAGAAAACTCTGACAACAAGTCGCCGTTAGCCATTGGTAAATTAGGTTTAGGGGATTATTTAAATATTGTGTATTGATGATACTATTCAATCATCGGCAGATGGGCAATTTTGTACCAGAATTTAACTTTAGGAAGAATAATAGCTCGTCTGAAAGAGGCTCTCCCATAATCAATAATATGCCAAAAAAGTAGCCATATGCCGAAGACTAAGAAGAATCTGTATTGATTTGGTTCTGTGTTATCCGTTTATTATTTCCTTTCGACAGATTAATTCGTTTCATAATATTA
>JBBSWR010000105.1:0-2120 GCA_038046185.1 Nanobdellota archaeon | reverse complement strand
ACCTGCGGTGATAAATAAGTAAAATGGCTAGCGCTTGGGTTGCGTGTCCATGGCCCTGACAACGATTTCGATGTCAATGGCGACAACAGGAACCTCGACAACAACAATGGCGCTTTCGGAATGACCTTTTGTCGAGGATTTTCATTATTGGTGCTGATTATGGATTTGTATGGCTCATTATGCTCTTATGACAATCTTTTACTTGCTTACAAAAAGGCAAGGAAGCGCAAGACAAAAAAATCTTATGTTATTGAGTTTGAGAAGAATCTCAAAGAAAATCTGCTTTTGCTTCGCTCTGAGCTTCTTTTGCATTGCTACAGCCCAAAGCCATTGGTAAATTTTACAATCCATGACCCAAAGACAAGGAAAATATCAAAATCTGATTTTAGAGACAGAGTTGTGCATCATGCCATTTGCAATATTATTGAGCCAATTTTTGAGAAAGGGTTTATTTATGATTCCTATGCAAACAGAATAGGTAAAGGAACGCTAAAAGCAGTGCAGCGCTTCGATTTTTTCAAAAGAAAGGCAAGCAAAAACAATACAGCAGCATGCTACGTTCTTAAATCAGATATTAAAAAATATTTCGAGAACGTTGACCACAAAATCCTGCTTGGCATTATCAGCCGGAAAATAGCTGATCCAAGAATAATCTGGCTTGTTAAAAAAATTCTCAGCAACCCTGTGGGGCGTGCCAGAAAAGACAGCAAAGGAATGCCGCTCGGCAATTTAACATCGCAGTTTTTTGCAAATGTTTATCTCAATAAAATGGATAATTTTGTGAAGCACAAGCTGAAAGCAAGATTTTACATAAGATATGTAGATGATTTTGTAATCTTTGAAGCAAATAAGAAAAAACTGGAATTTTACAAGGAAGAAATAAATATTTTTTTGGAAAACGAGTTAAAAATTCAACTTCATCCGGACAAATCCAAAATATTAAGATTGGGCCGCACTATTAGCTTTCTGGGCTTTCGGGCTTTTTATTACCATAAACTATTGAAAAAGTCAAATATGAGGAAGATGAAACACAAACTAAAGTCATTGGCGCAGGAATGCAAATTGCATGAAATTGATTACGATTCAGTTTATGATTTTCTTGAAGGATGGATAGCATATGCGAAAAATGCAAATGCCTACGAGCTAAGAGGGAGAATTACTGCCGAATTTGAAAAGACTTTTGCTAACGAGATTTCCACAAAAGAGATTAATAGATATTTTAAAGCCGTGAAAAATGTTTCATAAATCAGTAGGTATTCGCTCTATGATTTTATAAAAACTTAGAAAATAAAAATAAGAAATAAAAATTTATAATTCAGCCACGGTCAGCAAAGTTACCCTTGTCTCGTTCGGCCTGACTTTTGAGTCCATGCCTATCAAGTACTTGACATTGGATTCTTCGGCTGCCTTGACAATTTCCCTTTCAATGCTTCCATCGAAAACAACAGCGTGGGCGTTGGTTATGCTTTTGAGCGCTGTGTGAATTTCGCTTATCGGAACTTTTCCAAGCACGGCCAGCTTGTTGTCAAGAATTTCCGCGCCGCGCGTGCCGATTAAGTCCTCAAGCATTTTTTTGAACGCATTTTTCTCGTCCGGAGAAATTTGAGGCCTTCTTATTGCGGGGGCAGGCGCCTGCGGATAAGGCCGTTGCTGCTGCATTGGCCTTTGAAACTGCTGCGGTGGATGGTGCTGCTGCTGTTGGCTGTATGGCTGCCTTTTGACAATCTCCATTGCAGTCCTGTCAGGCTCTCTTGAAAGCTCTAATTTAGCCTGCTCTCCTGAAATTCTGCTTCTTATTGCCTTGTGAATTTCCTTTTTTGTGATTTCTTCAACTTCTTTTCCGTCAGGAGCTTTGGTCACAAAATCAATGTCAGCAACCTGAGTCAGCTCTTTGATAATCAAATTGCCCCCTCTGTCGCCATCAACGAAAACTGTTACGACCTTCTTTGAGCAAAGTTCGATTATCGATTCAGGAACCGAAGTTCCGTTTATTGCGATTGCGTTCTTGAAACCGTGCTTTAACAAATTCAAAACGTCTGCTCGGCCTTCAACAACGAGTATTTCATCGCTTTCATTGATTGCAGGGCCTGCCGGAAGCCTGTCTTTGCCGTATTCGACTA
>JBBSWR010000104.1:0-4858 GCA_038046185.1 Nanobdellota archaeon | reverse complement strand
CAAGGGTGGCTTGGCTATGCAATTTGGGCTAATACCTATAAATTAAGGCAGCAAATTCTTAATAAGCTAGATTAAAAAACGATGCCACGTCGGAGTTCCCGGAGCGTTCAGGAATGAAAAATTTACGGCAATAGGAAAATTTGGAGCAAAGACTACAAAAATCTTAAAAATTTAAAAGGATTGGAAAATCCATTTCATTTGCTAGAGACACTAAAAGTTAAAAAATATAAAAAAATTTAGTGTCTATCCGAATAATGCCCCTAATCCTTGGGCCGCGGCATCCTCAGCTTTCTTCTCTTCAGCTGCTTTCTTTCCGGCATCTGCTTTTGCATCATGCTTGTGCTCTCCGGATGCTGCCGGTGCTGCTGCTACCTGAGCTACTGCTGCTTTCTCAATTGCTTCGTCTATGTTGACTCCTTCCAAAGCTGCCACCAGTGCCTTAATTCTTGCCTCATCCACTTTTACATGGGCTGATTCAAGCACTTTCTTGACACTCGCTTCTTCTACCTTCTGTCCTGCTTTGTGAAGCAACATAGCTGCGTATATATACTCCATCGTCTATACCTCCAATTTAGTCCAAATAATTTTTTGACCAATTTTATTTGATTTTGCTACTACACCCTCATTATGTAAATCTTTTAATGGTGTGTTAACATTACTTTTTCTTACGCCTAATTTAAAAACTAATTCTTCTGTAGAAAGATTTTGAGATGTAAGTAAATTGATAATTTCTTCCCTAGTTTCATTATACTTTCTTCTTCCGCCGTTGGAATTGTTTCTCATTTCAATTATTTTAGATAATCTATCCAACTTTATAGGGTGATTAAACCCAATTATTTGAAAATATTTCTCAATCTCTTTTGGTTTTATTGTTAAATAAAAATATGATTCTGATTTTTCAGATATTTGAACATCTGTAAACGCCAATTTTTCTGTCAATAATCCCCTTATAAATAATAAAATAGGCTTATTAGTTGAATAAATGCATATTTTATGATTTAAATCTACATTTCCTTCATCATCAGCAAAAGCCCTGATTAAAGCTACGGAAAATTCTTTTGGTAAACCTTTAATTCTTTCTGGTATTCTGGCATTTCGGGTTTTGAAATCAATATTATAAAAGTATTTAATTAAATCTGCAATAACTCTTGAAGACCTAAGCTCGTAACAGCCTGAACTTCTATGGTAGATTTTTCCATCTACACTACCAAACACAGAAGAAATTAATTTCTGAAAATTATCTATTAACTCTTTATTTGAATTTGTGTATATTGGAATATTATTCTTATTGACACTTCCATCCCCAATTAAATGTGCAATCAAGGCAAATAATTCCGGACTTTCGATTATTGGTAATTTAGGATTGTTCACTACTAAACTTGAATTAGGGCCTTTGTAAGCAATAACATTACTTTCAATCTCGTTCCAACCAAGACCTCTTTCATTAACTATCTTTTTGATGTGTGCTAAGGGGATAAACAAATTTAATTTTTTCCAAAAATGAACAACCTGCGGAGACACAGACAAAAATTGAGCTAGTTTTTTTAACGAGCCAAAATAATTTATACTTTCCTCCAAAAATTTTCTATTATCTTTAAAGAGTACCCTAATTCTATCAGCTGGAAAATCTTTTAAATGAAATTTTTTAATTTCCATAGTTTATCACTCAATACTTGCCGTTGACTTGATGCTCTTCATCTGGCTGTCTGCTTTTCCGAGCAGTGATTCAATTATTCCCTTTTCAAGTATATTCTGTGAAACTCCAAGATTTTTAGCGTCATTGTGGGCTTTTCCGAGCAGCACTTGTATTGTGCCTTTTGTTGTGTAGCCTGCTTCAATTGCCAAATTGAATGCCCATCTTGCGGCATTATTCAATCTGCTTAAATATTCTTTTTCATCAACTGATAAGATTTCTCTTCCATAGATTATCCCGTTCTCATACACTGCCACCAGGTCCAGTCCAACTTCCATCGGCTGAACTCCCAGCCTTGTTAAAATTTCTGCAACTTTCGGCTTTATTTTCTCGCCCGCTCTTGCAACAACAGTGTCTTCTTTTACTGCGACTTTTCCGCCTTCAACTCCTGATTTGATGCCGACCATGGCAAGCTCGCCGATAATCGGGCCAGGGGCAAAAGGTGTTGGGCCTTTGTTGACAACAATATCTCTCGGCGCTGTCTGCCCTGCTTTTGCCGGCGCAGGCGATTTGTTTCTCTGCAAAGTTCTGCTTAATTTGAACGGATTTTCTTTTGTGAAAATTAATGCAGGCATTCCCCCAAGATGGTTTTCCAGCTGCTCAATTCCTTTTTTATTTGATTTGGTCTGCTCGAATGCAAGCTTTATCAGCCTCCTCTTGGTCATGGTGATAAAGAATTTTCCTCTTAGCTGTGCCCTCATTTTCTGCAATTGCGGAGCAGGAAGATTTTCCATGTTAACCACCCCAATAATCGGGTATTCGTTAATCATCTTAACTAATGCATCTACAATCTCTTTCTTGTATTCCGCAACGTGAGCGTGTACCTGTGAGCTCTTTGGTGCACTTACTTTTGTGGCTTGTTCCATTTTATTATTTTTTTAATTTGATTTTTTATTTCTCTTATTTTAATTTTGTTTATGATGATTTTATTTTTTATCTTATTGTAAATCTTATTTTGCTTCTTTAGTTACCTCAATCTTCTCCCCAACCTTTACCGGCTTGCCCATTGTCAGTTTGATGTAAATATCCTTAATGTTATGTTTTTCATTCGGCAAAGCGTGAAGCACCGCGTTATAAACTGTCAAAGCGTTGTCAGTTATTTCAGTCACGCTCATGTCTTCTGAGCCGATTCCGCACTGTATTAGCGGGGCGCTTTTTGTTGTTGCCCTCACAGTTCTCTGGAATTTTTCATAGACCGGCTTTAGGTTTGCATTCGGCGGAACAACTCCGCCTGATTTAGGATTAGGCATCTTCCCTCTCGGGCCAAAAACTCTTCCAAAAGATGTAGCAACTTTTGGCATTATGTTCGCCTGCGCTACAAAGAAATCATACCCATTTGCCAGCTTCTTTATTTCTTTCTTGTCTTTTAATCTTTCAAAGCTGTCAGACATGATTGCGTGGTCAAAAATTTCCTTTGCCTGCTCGCCCAGCTCAGCCCCGACCAATCCGCAGACTTTTATTTTCTTTCCCCTTGAATGAGGCAAAGTCACGAATAAATCCAGCTGGTGCTCCGGCTTTTTCGGGTCCAATCCTGTCAGATTTATGATTAAGTCAACTGACTGCTTGAAATTTCTTTTATTAGAAATATCCTTTGCCTTTGCTAATGCTGATTGTAATTCTTCCTTTTCCATTTAAAGCCCTCCTGCCGAAGCAGTTGATGACGGGTAATGATTGTGGGATATCTAGGGGATTTAAAAAGGTATCTTTTTTAAAGGCTTTGCACCATATTTGGACAACTTAGTAAAAAATATCCGAAACATTTATATTTGATTACTTCGTATAGTAATAGTATGACAAAATCCAAAATGAAAGTGATGAAATTCAAAGTTCTGGTAGAGAAAGATGAGGATGGATTTTATGTAGCAGATGTGCCTGAACTTCAAGGCTGCCACACACAGGCTAAAAATCAAAAAGAGCTCATGAAAAGAGTTAAGGAAGTTATAGAGTTATGCTTGGAAGATAATAATCCTGTTGTAAGAAAAGTGGATATAAAAGAAATTGAATTCCCAGTTCAAAGTTCTAAACTAATATTGGCTTAATACTTTTTCAAACTCCTCTTTTTCAATTTCTATATCCTTTGCAATTTTATTCAGCAATTTAGGGCCGATGTCTTCTCCAGAGTGTGACGGGACAGTCGTCTTTCTGCCATCAGGATGAGCAAATCGAAGATGGCTGCCTTTTTGCCTGACAAATTCAAAACCAAGCCCTTTCAAAGCTTTACATACTTTATTAACGGATTGGGGTTTCATTTTTCAAGTATTTATTTTATCAACTCCAATAGGGAGTGTGGTTATGTTGTATATAAATGTGGGCTTATAATTATATATAATTTATTCTTCATCATCTTCTGATAAATTTTTATCAATATATTCTAAATGCTCTTCAGCTTTATCTATAACTTCTTTATTTCTTTCTATTTGTTCTGGATTTCCCTTTCAAATGCTTGAAGAATTCAATCTGCTGTAGCCTTTTCACAGCTTCTTTTTTTGTATTATAAGTTCCAAACTTCCTTCCTGTTTTCTCTGACAGGACAACATATTTTCCTTTTATTTTCTTAATCATAGTTTTACTCTTAAACTTTAAATATTTAAATCCTTTCAAACACTATTTGCACTATCTGATTTATTTTCAATACCCCTAAATGTATCGTTCAAAAGTTTTATAAACAAAAGCATACCTTTCGAAAGATGGGGGTTATGAGTGGAACAACAAAATCAGATTGACAAGTATGGAGTTCTCAATAAAGTTAACTCTCCCAAAGACTTGAAAAAACTGGCCAGGGAAGAGCTAAAAATTCTTGCGCAGGACATCAGGGACAAAATTATAGAAGTGGTTTCAAAGAACGGCGGGCATTTGGGCAGCCCGTTAGGCGCTGTTGAACTGTCTATAGCGGCCCATTATGTTTTTGACGCTCCGACTGATAAGATTATATTTGATACGGGCCACCAGTGCTACCCGCACAAGCTAATAACCGGAAGAAAGGATAATTTTCAAACTTTAAGGCAGTACAAAGGAGTCTGCGGCTTCTGTAATATACAGGAATCAGAATATGATGTATTCGGAGCCGGTCATGCCGCAACTGCAATTTCAGCAGCTCTTGGAATTGCAAAAGCAAGGGATTACAAAAATGAGAGCCACAAAGTTGTTGCTGTAGTGGGCGACGGC
>JBBSWR010000103.1:2317-4436 GCA_038046185.1 Nanobdellota archaeon | reverse complement strand
ATGTAAGAATAGATAATATAGTAGAGGGGGGCTTAAGCGTCGTAAAAACAAGCGGAAATATAGTTGCAGACAGATTAAGCACGAGAGGAATAACTTTCGGAAATCCAAATCAGGTGCAAATAGTTGCAAATTTCGAAAGTGATGAGCCTTCATTTAACATAAAAGATACGAGCGGCAAAAATCGGGCCATGATCGAAGGATTAAGCAATGAAATGAAACCGGTTGGAAGTCTGTTGCAGGATGGCAAACTAATTGTTTCCAAAGACGGAGATTCTGTTGAAATTACAGGTGTTTCCTTAAATCCGCCGCAAAACCCATTGGCAGTTCCAAAGCAGCCGTCTACATTAAACACGGTAATAAAAATAAGCCCGCTGGAACAGAGCACATCGCAGGCGGGCCAGCAAAAAACTTTATTGCTTGAATTCTTCAACATAAAAGACAGCAGCCAATCCTATTTCTCCAGGGAGGACTGCAATCCAAGTGATAAAATTGCAGGGCTGGATAAAACCTACAAGTTTATGGTCAGCCCTCAGGGAGTTGATGCGATTGACATGGCGCCGTCAATAGACACGCCCAGAGTAACTCCATCCAGCCCAAGAGTCGGTGAAGATATTACAATCTCTGCAAGAGTTAAGCATAAATCGGGAATTGAAAGTGTGAAATTAACGATACTGAATATAAGGCCTGATCCATTTGATATGGTCTCAACGGGAGATGATTTGTATTCGGCAACATTCAGATATGATAAAGATTCAAAATCGTACTTTTTTGATTCGTCTCCAATTAATATTATAAGCAATACTTACTCGGGAACAATACAGGCAACAGCAAAAGAAGGAATACGGAGAATTAATAACAAGCAGATTCCATTTACAGTAAGAACCGAAACAGGGGGCGCTCCGCCGGTAAGTACGGCAGCAACTACAGCTACAGCAGCTGTAACAACTACAACTGCTGTTCCAAGTTCAATAACAATAGATTCAACACCTAGAATTTCAGTTTCTCATAACTTTGCCCCCTTAGAAGCCCCTGAAAGAGTTTCATTGTCAGCTGTTGATACAATTATACTCCATCACACAGGGGGCGATTCACCTTCAACTGCGTATGCAAAACTAAAGACTGATAAAAATTCCGTACATTATATTATTGATACAAATGGGGTAATTTATTATGTTGTGGATGAGAAAAAAAGTGCCCAACATGCTGGAAGTTATAATGAAAGATCCATAGGCATTGAGATTGTAAATACTGGCTATAAAAGCATGGAATTTACGAATGCACAATATACTTCTATTAGCAATTTAATAACTGATATTGTAGGCAGATGGCCGGGAATAAAATATGATGATCAGCACATATTGGCACACTATCAAGTTCCAAGTGATGGAAAATGGGACCCTTCCCCTAATTTTGACTGGTCAAGAATAGGACTACCAACACACATTCTCCTTGCTGCATTGGGAAAATCACCTGAACTAGGATATGGTTACACATAATCATTAAAATGCCCAAATCCATAATCTTTTCTTCAATCAGGGAATCTCTGGTTTCTGTCTGGAAGAATAAATTATTGTTTCTTTTGATATTATTTATCCAGCTTTTATTTTTTTCCGCGCTTTTTTATGTGAGCCTGGTTTACCAGACAAGGATTTATGAAAGCACAAAGGCAATCTCAGATTACATGCAGCAGCAGCAGCTTGACGACATAAGCGTGGCCCGGAATATACTCCAGCAGAAAAGTATTTTGGGGGACGACCCTTTAAGCATCAGCAGAAACTTTAGCAATGTGATACTGAATTTCAGGTGGTATTTAGTTTATACTTTTATTATACTAACTGCGTTTATTCCCTTGTTGTGGACTATTTCCGGGAAATTATTTGGCCATATCAATTTGAAGCATTTTATCAGAAACATAACTGTAGTTTTCTGCTATCTCATTTTGATATTTATTTTCTTTTATTCCATAACGAACATTTCATTTTCTGAGGCCGCTTTATCATCGGGTTTTGTTCTGAAGTATCTGATATTTTTAATTGCGGCCGTTGTTTTGTTCTATTTTATGTTTATTTCGCTGTCTTTAGCAAAGAATACCGAGTTAAAAAATATTCTGCCAAAAACA
>JBBSWR010000103.1:0-2217 GCA_038046185.1 Nanobdellota archaeon | reverse complement strand
GATTGGTTTCCTCTTTCATAAGTTTCCCTGGCAGAGCTTCTTGCATAGGTTTTTGAAGATTTATCTGAAACTCTTTCTTTGCCACTTTTAGCGGTAAATTTCAAGACTTTTCCTTTTGCGCCTGCGTAATTAGAATCAGATTTTCCCTGCGCTTCGCCTGATGCAGATTCAACAATTCTTTCAAGGCTAGCCGCATTTGAGCGGTTTGCTGTTCTTGATTCGGCTTCATGTGATTCTTCATCATCATAAATCGGGCCAAGAGAGTCTTTCACTCTGGCTTTTATGTATTTCTCCATGGCTTTTCCTTCAAGGCCGAGAGCTTCAGCTTCATGAACAAATTTATGCTCCATTAAATGCCACGGCGGGCCAACGTGCTCGTGATCTTTTACTAATTCATTAATAAATGAAAATCTTTGAGCATAATCTTCTCCTTCGCGTGCAAGAGCCTTGTAGATTTTTTCAAATTTGGTGCCTGCAAACTCTTTTGCCAGTTCTGAATAGAATTTTGACTGAAATCTTCCCTGGCGCTGTTCCCCCCTTCCTGAGCCGTCTACCCCATAAGCGTGCGCTAATTCGTGCATCATCACGCTTCTTTCCATTGCGCTTACAGCCTCTGAGTCAGTTAGGCCATATTTTGAAATCATGCGCATGGCAATCCCTTTAAGGTCAGTATTGGCAACCAGATAATTTGATTCAGGATAATGGCTCGCGACATAATTTCCTTTTCCAACTCCAATGCCAAGAACCGGATGTTTTGTAGGGTGCACTCCTTCGCTGTCTAGGAACTCAGCCCATTTTGCAATTTCATAATGCAGCTGGTTTCTGTCATTAAAAAGCAGATTACTGTGCAGCTTCTGCCTGAAATTTTCAACCTGAGAAGTTCTTTTTCCCACGCTGTTTATGTCGTTTACATTAATCAATTCTTTAGCTGTATAAAGATTAACCTGAGTATCATTATGGTCCGGCATCCACAATCTTAACGGCGTGACTCCTTCAACGTACAATATTCCGCCAACCTTGCCCCCGGTTAAATCATAAAAATTCGGAATCGGCTGGTTCTCTGGCCTGTTTGGATAATTCTGCGTTCCATTTGCAATCCAGTCATCCATACTGGCAAATTTTACAGATCCTCTGCTGATTCCGTCATCAACCTGCGAGAAAAATCCGTACTTATTGAAATCATGGGCTGAAGTTTTAAAAATATTTCCGGAAGTTACCGTAACTACATTTCCGTCAATTAAATGATTTGTAGAAGGCCCGTAAGAAAAAGAGCTTACAGTGATTGGAATGTGCTGCATGGACTTTATTTTGTTTGCAGGAATTTTAGAAGTATAACTATGAACTTTAGATGCATCTAAATGCGGACTGTAAATCGGATTATTTGCCATTTTGATAGTTTATAATACCCCCATGAGAGAATTTAGAATATTAAGAAAAAAGAGAAAAAAATTAAAAAGATTTAGTGAGCACCATGACTGTCTTTGGCATGGTATGTTTTAGGTCCAGCTTCTGCAGCATACTGCTGACTTTGTAATTGACCTTTTCTGGTTAACTCTCCTAACATATCTGCTACTGAAGCTGTTGGATTAAACTTCTTACCCACAGCGTGTTCTACAGGATGTTGCATTGCAGTTACATATCCTGGTTGTGTTCCGTGCTCTTGTAATAGTGTCTGCAAGTAGCTTATTCTCCTTGACTCTTTATCTCTTTGAGTTGCTATGTACTGAATTAATTGTGCCAAAGCCGAATTTGCATCATAAAGTGGGTCACCAGGTTTTGCAGCCCCCATATTAATTATGCTTTTCTTAAATTCAGTTCTATTGCCAATAGTTGGATTCCCCAAGGCGCTTGATGCGTGAGATAAATATAGTCTAGCTTGCTCCTCTGTGAACTCTTCAGGCTTGCCCTTAAAGCCTTCCGTCTGTGCTAACTCGTAAGCTAATTTACTCATAATCTTATCAGCACTTCCTTCGTCTGCTTTTACAGACTTGCCTAGAAGTCCTTTTACAACATCTTCAATGCTATGAGTATTATCTGAAATCCTTCTTTGTCTCGCTATAACTGGATGGTCTGCCGGAACGTGTGTGCTGTCATGAGATTCATGTATTAAATATGCACTTAAGATTTCTTTCATACCCTGATCTAATGTAACTCCATCAAGTTTTAACCCACCGTGTTCCTTTGCGTCTGTCATTTTGTTTTCCACCCCTCGTTTTT
>JBBSWR010000102.1:0-2330 GCA_038046185.1 Nanobdellota archaeon | reverse complement strand
AGAAAATGAAACTTTGGGACAAGGGATATTCTCTGAATAAGGATATTGAAAAATTCACAGTTGGGAATGATTTTTTGTTAGACAAGGCGCTAATCAAGTTTGATGTTTACGGCAGCATTGCGCATGCAGCGATGCTGAACAAAATTGGAATTCTTACAAAAGATGAATTAAAAAAACTGAAAGATGCGCTGGTTGAAATTTTAGAGCTTGACAAAAAAAATAATTTTCATATCAGCCCTGAAGATGAGGATGTGCATACTGCAATTGAAAATTATCTTACAAAAAAGCTGGGAAGCCTGGGAAAGAAAATTCATACAGGCCGCTCAAGAAATGACCAGGTTTTAGTCGATATACGGCTGTATTCAAAAGAAAATATTCTTGAAGTGGAAAATCTGGTCTTAGGGCTTGCTTCCGTACTGACTGGTACTGCAGAAAAACACAAAGATGTGCCTATGCCTGGCTACACCCACTCCAGAAAAGCGATGCCTTCGTCTGTTGGATTATATTTTGCCAGCTTTGCAGAATCCTTGATGGATGATTTGAAAATTCTGGGCAAGGCTTATGAGCTTAACAACCAGTGCCCTTTGGGAAGCGGCGCAGCTTATGGCGTTCCATTAAACGTGGACAGGCAGCTTGTATCAGATTTGCTGGATTTCAAGAAAGTGCAGAACAATGCGCTTTACGTGCAGAACAGCAGAGGGAAGCTTGAATCTGTAACAATCTTTGCACTGAGCGGCATAATGAATGATTTGGCAAGACTCTCCAACGACCTGATTGTTTTTAGCATGGATGAATTTGGCTTTTTCAAACTGCCTGATGAATTCTGCACGGGAAGCTCTATAATGCCTCAAAAGAAAAATCCTGATGTGCTGGAGCTCATACGCGCAAAATCCGCTAAGATTGATTCAAACCTGTATTTTGTCAAAAACACCGTATCAAAGCTTCAGTCCGGATATAACAGGGACTTGCAGCTTACAAAAGAAGCGCTTATGGAAAGTTTTAACATTGCAGTTTCGTCGTTGAGAATATTTAAAACAGTAATTGAAAAAATGGCAGTTAACAGGGAAAATTGCATCAAAGCCTGCACTCCTGAATTATTTGCAGCTGATTACGCTTATGAATTGGTGAAAAAAGGAATGCCTTTCAGGGATGCCTATAAGGAAGCTGCAAAAAATCCCGGCAAATTGCAGAAAATAAACCCTATAACAAACATCCAGCAGAAGAAACACCCTGGCGCAACCGGAAATCTGGGCTTGGAAAAAATAAAGCAGCAAATAAAAGAAATCAGCAAAGAAATTAGTTCTGAAGCTGAAGAATTTAATTCCAAACTAAGAGGTTTGTTGAAATGAAAAATGTACTTTCATTAGTCAACTGGAACAAAGAAGCCGTAACAGAATTGATTGACAAATCATTGCACATAAAGAAAAATTTACAGGATTATAGCCAGTCCATGCGCAACAAGACAATGCTGATGATTTTTGAAAAGCCGTCATTAAGGACGAGAGTTTCCTTCCAGGTTGGAATGCACCAGCTTGGAGGCCACACAATTGTGATAGAAGCAAAAGACACCCCTTTTAGGGAAAAGGAATCAATTGCCGACACCGCAAAGGCTTCAAGCAGGTATGTAGATATAATAATGGCGCGCTTGTTCAAGCATGAGGACATTGAAGAGTTGGCAAAAAACGCAACCGTGCCGGTAATCAACGGGCTTACAGATACTTTTCATCCGTGCCAGATATTATCAGATTTGCTTACAATCTATGAAAAAAAAGGAAAATTAAGCGGATTAAAGCTTGCTTTTGTTGGCGACGGGAATAATAATATTACCCACGATTTGCTTTTGGGATGCTCAGCTGCAGGCATGGATATTTCTGTCGGCTGCCCCGCGGAAGCAGAGCCGCAGAAATGGATAACTGATATTGCAAATGAAAAATCAAAATTAAATAATTCTAAAGTTCAAATAACAAATGACGCGCGCGAAGCTGTTGAAAATGCTGATGTTGTTTATGCAGATACATGGATGAGCTATCACATCCCAAAAGATGAAAAAGAAAAAAGAATCAAAATGTTTTATCCTTACCAGGTTAATAAAGAGCTGATGTCGCATGCAAAAAAGAATGCAATTTTTATGAACTGCCTGCCGGCGATGCGAGGCTATGAGCAGACAGCCGAGATTATAGACGGTCCGCAAAGCGTTGTATTTGACCAGGCTGAAAACAGATTGCACATGCAGAAAGCGATTATTTTGAAATTGATGAAAGAGGTTTAATAACACAAAAATGACCTCCTCTGCGGGCTAAAGCCGCGCAGTATCCATTCAAGCTAAACCA
>JBBSWR010000101.1:0-1881 GCA_038046185.1 Nanobdellota archaeon | reverse complement strand
CGAAGATGCAATGAAAGTTGTAAGCGAAATAGTGGAGAGCGCTCTTGCAGTACGGGAAAAGATTCAGCTTGGAGTCAGGTGGCCTATAAAAGAGCTGGTTGTTGCCACGAAAGACAATAATGTCATGAAAGCTGTTGAAAAGCTTAAGGATGTGATTAAGACTCAGGTTAATGTCAAGGCAATTGGATTGGTTGAGACGATGCCTAATGTCAGGGTCAAGATAAAGGCTGATTATTCAAAAATAGGCCCGGATTTTGGGGATAAATCAGCTAAGGTTATAGCCCAGCTTGCAATAGACAGCCCCGAAACTGTGCTGAATCACATCAATGAGAAAGGAAAATATTCTTTCAAAGCTGATGGAGAAGTGCTGGACATTGTCAAAGAGCATCTTATTTTGACAAAAGAAGTTCCTGCACCATATGAAGAGGGAACTTTCAGGCTTGGCAATATTTACTTAAACAAAGAAATGAATGATGAATTAGAGGCAGAGGGATTTGCCCGTGAGATTATGAGAAGAGTTCAGGCTTTGAGAAAGAAAGCAGGCCTGCAGAAATCAGACAATATATCTTTATTCCTTAAGACAGATGAAGAATTAAAGGGAATGCTGAAAGAATGGGCTGTTGTGATAAAAGAGAAAGTCGGCGCTACTCAATTCAGGATTTCCGAGATGGAGCCAAGCAAAGAGCACGAGTTTATTTCAAAAGAGAAAGTAAAAGGGAAAGAGTTTGAGATTGGATTGGAGAAAGAATAATCTTGACCTTGAAAAAACCAGATTAACTGGTCCAGCTGCTACTTATCCTCAACTTTTTAATTAATTGTTGTTTTATAAAACAATTGGTACGTCTGCAGGCTTTGCGTCTGAAATTTCTTGAATTTCCTCTTCTGTAAATTCATCAGCATTAATAAAAAAATCACCAAGTTCTATCAAATCATTGTTTATAGTATTATATTTTGTGCTACCTGCCGGCGATAGATAAGCAAATAGAATTATTATTTTACCTAATTGTTCCCTTACCAGCTTAATTGATTCTGTTAAATCAGAATCACCAGACATAAGGATTGCCACATCGTATGCATTTGAATGAGCAAATTTTATTAAGTCTGTTGCTAATTTGACATCGACACCTTTTTGTCGTATATATCCTTCCCTATTAACCAAGGGTGTTGTTCGACGTTCAAATTTCGATTCTCTAACTTTTTTAAAGAAATCTTTTTGTTGCTCAGCCTGTGCCGCTTGGTTGTCCATAGCATCGAATTTTGATTGTCTAATTTGTTCAAACTTCGTTTTTACAGTATTGACATGTTGCCTAATCTCTAATTTTAGATTATTAGCTCCACCCATTCCTTCAACTTTTTGGAGTAATTGGACTTCATTTTTTATTAGTTCATCCATATCTTTTATAGTGTTAAAGCAGTCCTTACGAAATATTCCCATTACCTTTTGAGTATATTCTCCCGTATAGATATACGTCCTAACTACTTCAAATGAGTTGCTTCTGTCTTTTAATAGCCCTTGTGTTTTCTTAAGAATCAGCTTATGAAAATCAGAGAATTTCCAGTCCCTTTTATCAGAAAGAGGTCTGCGGTAGTTTAAGCGTTCAAGACTCTTTATGGAATTCGCAGCGTCATCGAAAACAATTATTTTCATAATCAGGAAACGTGAGGATATTTATGCTTTCCGTTATATAGAAAGCATGTATCCTCTAGTAAACATACTATTACAAGTTAGAGGTCCTTATATTTAAATATTTATATACTTGAGAAGATATTAATTTATGTGCAAACTTCACATAAAAATGTGCAGAACTTAATTAATGTGAACCCAAAAAAAACCGAAAGCTTTATATACCACCTAATACTACTTCTTTATAAATCTTGTTA
>JBBSWR010000100.1:0-1378 GCA_038046185.1 Nanobdellota archaeon | reverse complement strand
ATTTGCTTGAAAGCGTTTTGTGGGGGGTAAAAATCGGCGGCTGTGCTGTCTCAAGGGATGAGATAGCCCAAATTCTAAGAATGGAAATAAAATAATCAGTTCTCCATGCATAATATTTAAAAGCGCAGCAATATCCCTAGATTAATCAGATTCATGAAAACCAAAACTTTAATAATAACTGTAGGTGTTTTAATTGCTTTAGGGGTATTTTTCGCACTTCTTTATTATTCCATACCTCACGAGAATCCGAGGCCGATTTCTGATATATTAAACAATCCTTCTGCATACAGGGGTAAAACAATTATGATTCAGGGGAACCCACTTATTTTATACTCTTTCAATACTCCTTATGGCATAGTCAACTATTACGCCATTAAAGACTCAACTGGTCAGATCCCTTTGGGAGGGGATACAGGTGGCTTTGAATTAATCCCCGCAGACAAAAAACTGGCCACGACAACCTTTACACTTGTTGGAGATATTAAAGATGTATGCGTTCACGGTTATTATAACACAACATCGGGAAAATCAGTCTGCGATAAAAAAGAGCTTGGGCTTGTGACTTAAAACGGTTTAAATTCTTGACAACAACTTTTATATAGAATATGTCCATTCCTCGGGATGTGGGACTGTGATAAAAGGACAGGTTATTTCTGGGGAATTTGGAAGAATAGTGGCAAGGCAAAAATCAGGCCAGTCCATGGAAATAGGGGAACTGCTGATTTCTGATTCGCCTGACGGAAAAATTCTCATGCAGGTTTATGATTTAGTGTACGGCAGCCAGATATCGCAGCAGAATTTAGAATTAATTGCGGGAATGAAGCTGGAAGAAAACGCGGACTTGGATTTCTTTGACCCGAATTTGAGAAACTATATGCTTGCAATGCTGAAAAGTTTGCTCACAATAAACAGCAAAACCGCCTCCGTAAGCAAATCCCTGCCGAACTTTTTCTCTGAAATAAGAGAATTAAAAGAAGAAGACTTATCCTTCCTGTCAAAGCCGAAAAACCCCTTGCTTGTCGGCAATCTTAGGTCAGGCTCAAAAATACTGGACGTTCCAATCTATCTTGACGGGGAAAAAATATTCTCCCACCACATTCTGATAGCAGGAACAACCGGGCGCGGAAAATCAGTTTTGGTTTCAAACCTATTGTGGAATGCAATGGGAAAAAATTACTGCGGCATTTTGGTCTTGGACCCGCATAATGAATATTACGGCACAGCAAAATTTGGAATGAAAGACCACCCCAACAAAGAAAATCTTGTTTATTACACGTCAAGAAATGCGCCGATAGGAACAAACACTTTAAGAATTAATCTTGAAACAATCAGGCCGCATCATTTTGACGGAGTTGTTGATTTCTCAGACGCGCAGAGG
>JBBSWR010000099.1:0-2519 GCA_038046185.1 Nanobdellota archaeon | reverse complement strand
TCGGCAATCATTGCATAAAGAAAAGCAATCATCATTGCAAAAATAAAAACAAATTCAGGATATTTATGCGCAATTTTTGTTTTGTCAACTTTCTCGACAAGCCTGCTTAAATATTTGTATCCTACATAAGAGCCGACAACTAAAAATAAAACTGCTTTTAGCACAATCATAAATGTGGATATAAACAAGAATGAGCCCAGGGCAACCTGGTCGGAGACTGAAAGCGCGAGAAGCCCAAGCACATCGTCTATTACAGCAGCGCCTATAATCGCCTTTGCGGCGTCTGTCTGAAGCTTGCCCATTTCTTTCAGAACATTTGCAGTTATTGCAATGCTTGTCGCAGTCAAGGCAGTTCCGACAAAAACAGCGCTTCCGAACCCGTAACCGAAAGCTTCTGCAAGATAAAATCCTGAAATCCAGGGAACAATTACCCCGGCAGCCGCGATTATTCCGTATTTAAAATTAAAAATATCCCTTAATTTAAACTCTAATCCAACAACGAACAGCAGAATTATCGCGCCAAGCTGCGCAATGCTTCTTACAAAATCTGTGTAAGTTATTAATCCCAGCAAACTCGGGCCGATAATCAATCCAACCAAAATTTCACCAATAACTGCCGACTGGTTTATTCTTGAAGCAATAAGGTAGCCCGCAAGAGCTACGAACAGCAGCAAACTCATCTGAAATTCAATTGTTGAGGCTAATTCCAGGAACATAGCGCTGATTTTATTAATTAGTATAAAAAGATTTCAATTTTGTTATTTTTTTGTAATTACCCATTATGATTAATGTTTTTGTAACTGATTTTAATTTTATTGAATCCAAAATCTTTATAAATCAGCCAAATTTTCAAAACACCATGCCTACACAATTAAAATATGCAAGAGATGGCACTATAACAAAAGAGATGAAGTATGTTGCCGAGCAGGAAAATGTTGATGAAGAATGGCTCAGGGATGAGATTTCTAAAGGCACGATAATAATTCCTGCGAACATCAATCACGTTAAGCTTAAGCCGATTGGAATAGGCAAGGGGTTAAAGACAAAAATCAATGCAAATATAGGAGCTTCCAAAATAAGGGCAAGCGTCGGAGAGGAATTAAAAAAACTGCAGTACGCAATAAAATACGGCTCTGACACTGCGATGGACTTGAGCACAGGCGGAAATTTGAATGTAATAAGGCAGACGATTATTGAAAATTCTCCCATACCGATTGGGACTGTTCCGACTTACCAGGCTGTTGAAGCTGTAAACGGAAAATTGGAGAATCTCAAAGCAGAAGATTGGCTGGACGCGATTGAGCTGCAGGCAAAGCAGGGAGTGGATTATATGACAATCCATGCAGGAATTTTGCAGAGAACCTTGCCGTTGGTTGAGGGAAGAATCACAGGAGTTGTTTCAAGAGGCGGAGCAATTCTGGCACGATGGATGCTGATGCACGATAAAGAAAACCCGCTTTACACCCAGTTCGAGCAGATTTGCGATATATTTGAAAAATATGATGTTACTTTTTCGCTTGGAGATTCATTAAGGCCTGGGTCTTTGCATGACGCAACTGATGCAGCGCAGATTGAAGAATTAAAAATTCTTGGAGATTTGACATTAAAAGCATGGAAAAGGGACTGTCAGGTTATGATTGAGGGCCCGGGCCACATTCCGCTGCATCAGATAAAGTTAAATGTTGATTTGGAAAAAAAATACTGCCATAATGCACCATTTTATGTTTTAGGTCCGTTAGTGACAGACATTGCACCGGGTTATGATCATATCACATCAGCAATTGGCGCAGCTGTTGCCGGACAATATGGCGCGGATTATCTTTGTTACGTGACTCCGGCCGAGCATCTTGGATTGCCGGGGCCTGAAGAGGTCAAGCAGGGAATTATAGCTTACAAGATTGCAGCGCACGCGGCCGATATTGCAAAAGGAATTCCTGGCGCAAGAGACAGAGACGATGAAATTTCAAAAGCAAGATTTGATTTTGACTGGGAAAAGCAGTTTGCTTTATCACTTGACCCGGAAACCGCGAGAAAAATGAGAAGCGATTTGGGAACTGAGTCAGATTTCTGCTCGATGTGCGGGCCGGATTACTGCAGCATGCTGAACTTCCACAAGGCAATGAATGTCAAAACCTTCAACGACAAAAAAAGAGAAGACAGGGTTAAAAAACTGAAGCAGATGGAAGAAGAGAGGCTGATTTAGTAAGACTTAATAATTCTAGGATTTTTTAAAATTACACAATAGCAATATTCTTAAATAATAAATGGTCCCTTGAAATCAAATGCAAAAACTTCCATTTAAATTCAGGCTGCAGAGCAATATTTATAAACTAAGATTATTCCTCCAGCGTAATATCAGAAAATTATTTTTTTGGAGAAAATTCAGGAGGAATGAAGATATGGGAATTTCAATCAATCTGGCAGGAAAAAAAGCAGTTGTTTTCGGAATCGCGAATGACAAGAGCATTGCGTGGCATATTGCAAAAAGATTAAACGATGCAGGATGCCAGATTTTTGCT
>JBBSWR010000098.1:0-1992 GCA_038046185.1 Nanobdellota archaeon | reverse complement strand
AAATTCTGGTACAAAATTGCCCATCTGCCGATGATTGAATAGTATCCAAAAACCGCAACCTTTAAAAACTACAATTAAATCTCACACTAATATGGAAAACATTGTTTCGAGTTCAAATGTAAGTTCTTTTAGATATTTCTATTTCTGGCAGTAAGCCAGACTACAAACCATTTCCAAACATTTACAATCTTAAGCTTGTTAAACTTATTTTCAAATAAAAACTACGGAGGAAATAAAAATGATAATTGTACTAAAACCAAACGTTTCAAAAGAGGAAATACATAATTTAGTTGCACGCATAAAGGAAAAGGGGCTAAAGCCAGTCGAGTTCGAAGGAGATGAAAGAACTGTAATCCACGTCCTGGGAAGCGTTACAGATGACATTGTAAACAGTTTCAGCTCTGTAAGCTGTGTTGAGAAAGTAATGAGAATTCTCAAGCCATTCAAGCTTGCAAGCAGGGAGAACCATTCAGCTACAACTGTTGTAAAAGTAGGAGATGTGAGTATAGGAAACGGGGAAGTCGTTGTAATAGCAGGCCCCTGCTCCATAGAATCAGAAGAGCAGATAATGGAATCCGCAGAAATAATGAAAAAATTGGGAATAAAAATAATGAGGGCTTCCGCATTCAAGCCAAGAACATCACCATACGATTTCCAGGGGATGGGAATTAAAGGATTAAAATTATTGAAGAAAGTGAAGGAAAAAACAGGAATGCTGGTAGAAACAGAAGTAATGGATGTAAGAGATGTTCCGATAGCTGCAGAATATGTTGATGTTCTTAGAGTCGGGGCAAGAAACATGCAGAATTTCGACCTGCTAAAGGAATTAGGAAAAATAAACAAGCCGGTTATATTAAAAAGAGGAATGGCAGCAACGATAAATGAATTCGTGATGGCGGCAGAATACATTCTGTTCCACGGCAACAAAAACGTGATTTTATGCGAGAGGGGAATAAGAACTTTCGAGACTGCTTACAGGAACACACTGGATGTCGGGGCAGTCGCAATACTAAAAAACATGACGCATTTGCCAGTTATTGTTGACCCAAGCCATGCGGCAGGAAAAAGGGAGTTAATCGCGCCGTTAAGCAAAGCGGCGATTGCAGCAGGAGCAGACGGATTATTGATAGAAGCGCATCCAAACCCCGAGAAAGCATTAAGCGACGGCGCTCAGTCATTGTACCCTGAGCAATTAGCGCAATTATTAAAAGAGCTTAAGCCATTGTGCGAGGCTTTGGGAAGGACATTAGGTTAAGATGTACACAATAAACGCAAAAATAAAGTCAAAAGACAAAGAATATCCGATCTTTGTAGGCAGCAATGTATTAGGCAAACTGGCTGATTTTGTAAAGCAAAATCATGCTGGAAAGAAAGTTGCCGTTATAATTGGAGAAAATGCTAACAGGCTGCACAAAGACAAAATAAACAATGCACTGAAAGAATTAAATCCATTGTTTATAACAGTTCCTTCAGGTGAATCAAGCAAGTCAATGGAAATGAAGGAAAAGATTGAAGACAAATTATTAAATAACAAATTCGGAAGAGACAGCTTAATCATAGCAATTGGCGGAGGAGTTATTGGAGATTTATCCGGATTTGTAGCTTCGACTTTCAACCGGGGAATTCCCATAATTCATGTGCCAACAACTTTACTGGCAATGGTTGATTCTTCAATAGGCGGAAAGACTGCAATCAACACAAAGCACGGTAAAAATTTAATCGGAACGACTTACCAGCCCAATGCAGTTTTTGCAGACATGGATTTTCTACAAACTTTGCCAGACGAGGAATTCAGAAACGGATTGGCTGAAGTAATCAAGATGTCAGTCATTATTGACAAGAATTTGTTTGAAACATTGGAGAAAAACCATAAAAAAATACTGGCAAGAGACAAAGATGCGCTTCAAGAAATAATAAAGAGGAATGTTGAATTAAAGAAAGAAGTTGTAGAACAGGACGCGGAAGAAAGCGGATTAAGGCAGATTCTAAACT
>JBBSWR010000097.1:0-2689 GCA_038046185.1 Nanobdellota archaeon | reverse complement strand
CCACAAAAAATCCGAAACAGAGCTGACAAAATTTTCAGAGCTGAAAAAATGTTAGAGGAGCACCGCAACCCCTTTGATGGGGTGAGGAGCGGACTCGCTTAAAATGTGTTATATGCAATGAGGCTTTGATGCCGAATGACATTTCTTACGCCCTAAAACTTATTCTTCCTGTACATCACGCAAGAATGAGTAATGTTCCGTAGGCTTTGCGTTTAATCCCTCGTTATGCGTTCTCAAAGAGTTCGCATTTATAGGATTAAACGAAAGGGAGAAGGCTAAGTTTTAGGTTTAAATATAGGGTAGTATAGGAAAATTAAAAAAGATAACCTGCTTAACCTAATCTATGCGTGATAAATTGTTGAAATTGATTAAGGAAAAATTGGATTCCATTGATAAAGTATATGAATATGCTTTTGATATTGAAAAGTATTTTAGCAAGTCTGAACTAAATGAGATAGAAGACTATTTTGATGGCTTCGACAAAGCAGTTAGAAGGGCAGGATTCTATAAACAGAGATACTATAAATATTCTGAAGGATTTATTATTAGAAAAAATAATTTGGTAAAATTTGATTTTAAATTTGGTTGCAAAAATTGTAATAGATATTGGTATAATGATATTGGTAAATGTAATAAATGTGGTAAAAAATTGGAAAAAATTGATTTAACTAAAGAAGAAATTGATTCTTATATGAGGTACTACAAAAATCAAGTTTTGAAAGAAATTGAATGGAATAAGAAATTAGATAGTATGTCATCTGATGAAGAAGAGGCATTTTGGCAAAAGAAGAAAGATTATAAAGAAGATAAAGAAGAATTTGCAAGAACTGAATTTAGAAATTTACCCTATTTTGGTCCCAAAAAATATAATCTCTTTTTGAAAGAGGGTATTGATTCAATTTCCAAACTAATTGATGCCGACTCCAATGAATTAAGCGAAAAGACAGGTATGTCAATAAAATCAATTGAAAAATTAAAAAAAAGTGCAGAGGCTATTTCAATGAATAAAGTTATACAAATAAAGCCATTTAAGATGCCTTCAGATGTTATTTATTTTGATATAGAAACTGATGAAGCGCAGTCTTATATTTGGATGGTTGGAGTCTATTACCAAACAAAATTTTATCCCTTCTATGCAGATACTCCAGAAGACGAGGAAAAAACCTTACTGGAATTTTTGGAATTAATCAAAAAATACCCTAAACTAATGCTCTGTTATTTTTCCCCTAAGGGCTTTGACAAAAGAATTATTTTAGAAAGGATGAAGCATTATGACCTTAATTCAAATGACTTTGCAAAGAGGGAGTTTTTAGAGTTGGCGTTGGAGATAAAATCAAGATACCATTTGCCGACGAGATATAGTCTTAAAGAAATAGGGACATCATTAGGTTACAAATTTGATGATCCAGAAATGAATGGTTTAAGGGCTGCGTTCATGTATGAAGACGACCCTATTAGAAATAAGAAAAAATTAATTGATTACAGTAGGGATGATGTTAAATCTATGGCTTTTGTGTTGGAAAAAATGAACCAAGACCAGATTGATAATTTAGAAAAACAATTTGATGATAATGAAAATCAATTTTCAGGTCCTATCACTTCTGGAAAAATAATTGAATTTAGAGAGAATGGCATGAAATTGCAAGAGATTGCCGATTTAACTGGAAGAAGCCTAACTTATGTTTATAACACCATAAACAATGGGAAGCCAAAAGGAAACAAAAAAACAAGAAAATCAAAAATAGAAGGAGACGAACTTGTAATTAAAGATTTAAAAAAACTTAATTATAGTCTAAAAGATATTTCATCCTTAATAAATAGGAGCATTTATTATGTTAATTCAAGATTGGATGATAATTACAAGCCTTCTTACTTAAACAATTCAAAATTTAAACCTTTAAAGATAAACATTAGTTGGCTTAATTCTTTAGGCTTTTGCGAAAAATGGGTTGATTTGAAATATGTGCAGGGCTTAGAACTACCTATAACAAAAGAGATGCAGGAGGGTTCTGTGATTCATCTGGAAAAAGAAGAGGAATTTCTCAAAGAAGCAGTGCCAGCGTCGACTGGAGAAATCCTCTCGAGTGAAGAGAAAATAGTTTCTAGAGAATTTCCTGTAAATGTGCAATTTGGAGATATGATAATCTGTGGTATAATTGACCAACTTGAAGTAGATAAAGATTCAATTTGTATCGTTGATGATAAACCTCATGCAAAGCTTTACTCTGGAATAAAAAATCAATTATTGGCTTATTCATTTATCTTGAAGAAATACATAGAAAAAGATTTTCCATACCTCCTCAACAAACCATTATATGTAATATTAAGGGATAGAGATGCTGGAAAAAATGTTTGGAAACAAAAAATAATCAATTTCAACACAGAAGCTTTAAAGAGCATAATGCGTTTAAGGGAAATTTTAAATGAAACTGAAAAAGCAAAACCCACAGATAATGTTAAAAAATGTCAAAAATGTGCTTTCAACAATGTTTGTGAAGATAGTTTAGTAAAAGTTACACATGATTAAACTGATTACTACCCTATACAAAATTTAAACCTTTTAGTTTTCTCGAAGATTAGCTTTAGCTAAAATTTCAACAACATGGGTGAAAATTGAGTGCAGAGGAAAAATCCGTTACGAAGTTCGGATTTTTCCTTTGCGAATAGGGTTTTCACCAAGAAAACCCGT
>JBBSWR010000096.1:0-1626 GCA_038046185.1 Nanobdellota archaeon | reverse complement strand
ATATGCGTCTCAGTATTTCGATTGTCAGAATGAAGTGGTTTATGATGCAGATTGGGGTGATTTTGATTGTGTTCCATTTTAATATGCTATTCTTTGATTTTATCTATATAAATTTAACTATATTATCCCCTCAGCATAAACTTCTCAACTTGGCTTTTTGCTTTTTCCCTTCTTGCCTGGTGCTCTTTCAGATATTTGTTAATTGTGTCGGCAGTGAATTTCTTCAGCTCGCCGGTCAGCATTTTCCCGCTCTTGTAATCGTCATAAATCTGTTTCAGTTTCTTAGAATCTTCAAGGAAATAAGTCAGATACTGGTAAGAAACATCAACATCAGGATTGCCTCCTTCTTTCCGGTGCTGCTCTACCGTTTCTTTTCCGCCGGAAAAAGCATATTTCATAATTTTCCTGGTGACCTCCTCAGGCTTTTCGTTCACGTAAATAGTGGTGCTGTCAATTGAAGAGGACATTTTTCCCTCCTTGTGCATTCCCTGAAGCCCGGGCAAGAACCTTGCCAATATTGTAGCTGTTTTTGGATAGCCAAGCTTAGGCGCAACGTCATTGGTTAAAAAGAAATGCGGCTGCTGGTCTATGGCGCATGGTATCAGGCAGTGGGTTGGCTTCCCTTCCATTATAGAAGGCAAAAACGCAGGAACTGTCTGCATTGAAGTGTAAAATATTTCCCCGATATTGTTGGAATCTGTAAACCCAAAAGTGGATTTTGCAGTGGAATACGTAATTTTCTTAGCCACTCTGCACGCATGCTTGTACATCACATTCGCATATTCAGTGTCCAGAAATATTTTTGTCTTTTTTGGATCAAATCCGACTGCAATTATGTCCAGAATATTTTCATGCGCCCACTTCTTGGTATCTTCAAGCGTTAAATTCTCGTTGAACAAAAATTTCTCTTCATCCGGAATCTGAAATAATAAATTAACTCCAAACTTGTCCTGCATCCATTTGCAGAAAATCCATGGAACTAAATGCCCAAGATGAACTTGTCCGGATGGCGCCCTGCCGGTATACAAATAAAATTTGTGCTTCTTTTCAACTTCATCAAGAACTGTATCAAGATAAGTGTGCGCAAAGAATATCTTTCTTTTGAGGAAGTAATGAAGCTCTCCGGTATGCTTTTCCAGCCGCTTCAGTATTTTATCATCAAGCGGCTTCACTCCAAATTCAGTTATCAGCTTATCGTAATCAATCTCTCCGCTGACTTCCCATGGAGTAACTGTAAAATTTTTTGCCATTTTGAATCAATTTATTCGGATGTTTTTAAAGTTTGTCACTTATTCTTCAGGCTTCCCAATATTTCTTTAACCGCGGCAATTCTGTCCTTCTGCCCGAAAATGGCGTTTCCCGCGACAAAAACATTTGCGCCTTCGTCATAAGCTGCTCTTACAGTCATTGGATTAATGCCGCCGTCCACTTCAATGTCAAGCTTCGGCCTGAGTTTTCTTAATTCCCTGACTTTAGGCATTGTGTCTGCCATGAATTTCTGGCCGGCCCATCCCGGCTCTACGGTCATTATCAAAACCATGTCAACCATATCAAGATATTTTTTTATCTTTTCCAGCGGTGTTTTTGGCTTGATGGAAATTGCTGCCTTAACCTTGTTCATTTTTA
>JBBSWR010000095.1:0-4728 GCA_038046185.1 Nanobdellota archaeon | reverse complement strand
TATGATTTGGACAGCGAGGAAAAAGAAATTACAAAAGCAAAATTAAACCCCGACGGAAGGCTCGGAACGCTGGAAAAAAGCTCCCTGGAAGAAATGGAGAAAGCTCTTGTCGATTTTAAGTCTCCAGGCAAATCATCAATAAAGGAATCCATTTTTGAGGACCTGAAAAAAGTCTTTGGAAAAGACGTTGAAATTCTTATGAGCTATTAAATTTTTAATTTGAGGATAAACAAAATATTTATTTTAATAAAATTAATATTCTATTTGAAACTATATTCTAAAAAATATACTCATTCCGAAAGCTTAATATACTTTAAAAATTAAATTATTTTTTGGTGGATTTGATGAAAACCGGATACAAAGTTTATGACTGCATGACTACCAACCCTATTTCTGTTTCATCTAATACAAATTTGCAGGAATGCGCCAAGGTTATGGCAAAAAACCACGTCGGCGCTTTGGTCATAAAAGACAACCACAAATCAAGCGGCGTGATAACTGAGCAGGATATCGTCAGGAAAGTCATTGCCAAGGGGATAAATCCGCTGACGAAAAAAGTAAAAGATTTCATGGCGAAAAAGCTTCTTACGATTTCCCCGAGTGATGACATCTACGAGGCCCTGATAAAAATGAGGGACTCAAACATAAGGCACCTTCCCGTTGTCGACAAAGGGGCTATGGTTGGACTGCTGACATTAAAGGATATTTTGAAAATCGAGCCTTCGTTATTCGACCTTCTCGTTGAAAAGTTTGAAATAAGGGAAGAAAAGCGCAAGCCGATTGACAGGATTATCCAGACTGAGGCTATCTGCCAGAACTGCGGGGCTTATTCCGAAGAAATAAGAAAAGTCAAGGGAATGCTATTGTGCGAGAGATGCGAGAAAGATCAAGAGTAAAATGAACTTATTATATTTTTGAATCCAAAGTTTCACCTGCATGGAGATTTTGGGCAGGTATTCTATTCTTTTTCAACCTTCCTAATCTAATTTCCGGCGCATCCCCAGCTTCAGATAAAGGGATAACTACAATCTGATAGTCTGTCTCTAATTCTAGACAGGATATTGGAACTCCGCTGTTGATTTTTGCTGCTCCTCTTTCAGAAAGAATTAACTGTCTAATGTCGGAGTGGCTTCCAAGTTGAACACGGGAAATAGGAGAGGATGCTTTCCTCCAACCTGCCAAATGCACAGGATACTCTGAATTTGGAACTGTTTTTGAATAAGTCATTTTGATATTGCCTGCGTCTTTTGTTTATTAAGCTTTATTATTTATAACTTTAATTTTTGCTGTGTATGCCTTGCCGCTTATTGACAGTAGGAACCAAGATATCCTTATTTAAATCTTTTGTTTTTGTAACTACTTAATAATGATTAAATTAAAATAGAAATCCTTAAATACTAAATTACTCTCCTCCGTTTTACCTACGGGTATCGCTTTTTTCTAGAAAGTGCCGCTTCTGACCAAATTAGTATACTCAAAAGATAATATTTATATACTATGGCAAATCTATAATTTTTTTAGGATGGATTTTAAAAACAGGGATATAATATCAATCAATGATTTCTCAAAGGAAGAGCTCTTGTACGTTCTTAAAGTTGTCAAGCAGATGGAGCTTAAGCCGAACAGCAATCTGTTAAAAGGAAAAATCCTGGCAACGCTGTTTTTTGAGCCTTCAACAAGAACAAGATTAAGCTTTACCTCATCAATGAAGCAGTTATCAGGGCAGGTAATAGGTTTCTCGAATGCAAATGTTACTTCCACTCAGAAAGGGGAATCCCTGTGGGATACAATCAAGATGATACAGCAGTACGCCGATGTTATAGTAATAAGGCACCCTCTTGAAGGCTCTGCAAGGCTCGCGGCAGAAGCCGCATCCATTCCGGTAGTAAACGGCGGCGACGGGAGCAACCAGCACCCTACTCAAACTATCTTAGATATGTACACAATTCAAAAAACAAAAGGGAAGCTTGAAGGGCTCCATATCGGTTTTGTAGGCGACTTAAAATACGGCAGGACGGTTCATTCACTTGTGATGGCATTGTCTCATTTCAATCCGACTTTTTACTTCATAGCGCCCGACGAGCTTCAGATTCCCGAAAACTACCTTGATGAATTGTTTCAGAAAAAAATAAAATATTACAAGACGAGCGATTTAAACAGGTTCAGCAAGGAGATTGATGTTCTTTATGTCACAAGAATCCAAAAAGAAAGGTTCCCTGACCCGGTTGAATACGAGAAATTTAAGGATGTCTATAAAATTGACGAGGCATTTCTGCAGCACGTTAAAAAAGACCTTAAGATAATGCATCCTCTTCCTAGAGTAGGGGAAATAGACAAAAGCGTGGACAGCACGCCGCACGCGGCATATTTTGAGCAGGCAGCAAACGGAATTCCAGTAAGAAAAGCGCTGCTTGCTTTAGTGCTGGGAAAAATAAAATAAAATGGCAAAGCACAAGAAAGGAAAAAAGCGCGGAAAGGCAAGCGACAGAATAAGGGCAAAAAAGGTAGACCCATCCATTCCTCCGGCCGAAGAGAAAAAAGAGCTGAGCATCAGCGCAATCAAGGAAGGGACCGTGCTTGATCACATACCGGGAGACGCAACTTTCAAAGTCGCTGAAATACTCCATCTGGATCATCACAACGGGACAGTTTCAGTCGCTGCAAATTTAAACAGCAAAAGCATGGGGAAAAAAGGAATCATAAAAATTGAAGGTAAATTCCTGACGCAGGATGAAGTGAACAAAATTGCAATTGTTGCTCCTGATGCTACTGTCAATATAATCAAGAACTATGAAGTGAAAGAAAAGATAAAAGTCAAGTCTCCCGATGTTGTGGATAATGTAGTCAGATGCTCCAATCCGGTGTGCATGACCAACAATGAGCATATCAATACCAAGTTTTATGTCGTCAAGAAAGACCCCCTCAAAATCAGGTGCCACTACTGCGAAAGATATATGGGAAAAGATGATCTGGAGATAGTTTAATAATCGTTGCTCAATTTAAAATAAAATCCTCTAGGGGGTGGGGAACGGACAGGAACACAGCAAGAGCGAAAAGATTGTATTCCCCCTCAAGAGTTTTAAAAATGTATTCAAGTTCACAAAAATTAAAATGCTACAAACAAAGCTCTGCAATCTAAATCTAAAAAATCCCACAATTCTTGCTTCAGGAATTCTCGGCGTGACAGAAGAAAGCGCCGGCAGAATTGGAAAATCAGGAGCGGGCGCTGTAACTCTCAAATCGCTTTGCCACGAGGAAAGATTTGGAAATAAAAATCCAACCATGTTTGGCTACGATAAAGTTTTTCTGAATGCAGTTGGCTTGCCTGGGCAGGGAATAGATTCTGCAGTGAAGGAGTTTGGCAGATTGGACAATTTAGGTGTTCCGGTAATCGGAAGCATTTACGGCTACAGGATAGGGCAATTTGGAGATGTTGCAAAGAAAATGGCTTCCCTGAAGCCGGCAATGATTGAAGTGGATATCTCATGCCCACATATGGATTACGGCAAGCCGTATTATGCTGATCCTGAGTTGACAGCAAAAGTAACTCAGATTGTAAAGCAGAATGCAGGAAAAATTCCAGTCAGCATTAAGCTCAGCCCAAACGTTCATGATATAAAAGAAATTGCGCACGCTGCGGAAAAGGCCGGAGCCGATGCAATAACTGCAATCAACACAGCAACCGGAATGGCGATAAACATCGACGCAAGAAAACCAATCCTCGCTAACAAAATTGGCGGAGTTTCCGGCCCGGCATTGAAGCCGATTGCTGTAAGGTGCGTTTATGAAATTTATGAAACCGTCAAAATTCCTATAATCGGAACGGGCGGAGTAACTTACGGCAAAGATTCAATTGAAATGATAATGGCCGGCGCAACTGCCGTCGGGATAGGAACCGGAATTTATTACCGCGGGATTGATATTTTCAAAAAAGTCTGCGGCGAAATGGAACAGTGGATGAAAAAAAATAAAGTGAAAAACTTGGATGAGATAAGGGGATGCGCGCATGAATGAATGCTGCAGAACCGAAATCCCAGTAATGCTTGAAGTATCTGATATGGTCAAGGAAGGAAAAGGGCAAACATCTTTTTTCTTTAAGCAGCACCTAGAATGCAAGCCAGGGCAATTTATTATGGTGTGGCTTCCTGGATTTGATGAAAAGCCGATGGCAGTCTCTTACTTAGGCAAAAATGAATTTGCTTTCACATCGCAGGCAATCGGAAAATTCACAAATGAATTGGAAAAAATAAAAAAAGGAGATAAATTAGGGATTCGCGGCCCGTACGGAAATTCTTTTTCCGTAAAAAACAATTCCTGCGTTGTTGCCGGCGGTGTTGGACTGAGTTCTGTTTCAACCTTGATTGATTCTTTAAAAAATCCAGTTGTAATCTATGGCGCAAGAAGCAAGAATCATTTGATTTACCTAAAAAGATATAAAAATAAAAATATGAATATAACAACTGACGACGGAAGTTTTGGCAGAAAAGGATTCACAACTGACATTCTTGAAGAAGTGTTATCTAAAAATAAAAAAATCAATATTGTCCAGACCTGCGGTCCTGAAATTATGATGAAGAAAATTTTGGATATATGCAATAAGCATAAGGTTGAATGCGAAGCGTCAGTTGAAAGATACATGTCCTGCGGCTTCGGAATCTGCGGAAAATGCATGGTAAATGACAGGATTGTCTGCATCGACGGGCCGGTATTCAATTCAAAGCAGCTAAA
>JBBSWR010000094.1:0-3455 GCA_038046185.1 Nanobdellota archaeon | reverse complement strand
CCAACACCGAAAGATATATATAATAAAAACTATTTAAAGGACAGCATGGAAACCAGCAAGCAGATATTAGACAGGTTAGACGAAATAAAATCTGAATTGGACTACATAAAGAGGCATATGGTGGATGTAGACCTGGTATTAACAGATGAGGATATGGAAACCCTAAGGGATGCGGAGAATGACCTTAAGGCGGGAAAAACAAAGAGGTTAAATTAAATTGCATTCTGTTGAGCTGTCTCAAAAAGCCCAAAAGTTCTTGGAGAAATTAGATAAGCACATCAGGGATAGAGTTGAAGAAAGGCTAAAGAAACTTGGAGAAGAGCCTGTCCCAAGTGATGCAAAGTTCATCTACAGGGACAATGAGGATAAGGTATTTAGATATAGGATTGGAGATTTCAGAGCGCTGTATAAATTAAAAGATAAGGAAAAAATCGTTCTTATAGCCAAGATTGATAAAAGGCCAAGAGTTTATGATGAATAATTAAAAGCCTCCGATAGGCTGAGCCGCATTGTGCTGCAATTTCTTGGCTCAAATATTTAATGCTTTTATTATAGAGAATTTTGAAAAGTTATACAATAGTCAAAATTCTCTAAGAGAACTTTGAATGAAAATGTCAAAATAAGAAATTATTCAAAGTTCTCTATAAAGTATACAAAAATGCGAAATATTTATATACTATTCGCATTTTCATATACATATGGTGTTTTCAATAACAGAGCTAAAAGTAGTTTCAGAGCTTGGAAAAGGGAACAGGGAAGTTTCTGAAATAGCTAAGGCACTCAAAATCAGCCCTTCACAGAGTTATAGGATTGCTCAGAAATTATGCCAGAAAGGAATCTCAAGCCTTTCAGAAGGGGCCATACAGCCGGAAATGAAGACGCATGTTAACCTATTCCTTAAGCTTCTTTCAAAAGCAGCAAATCTTTCAAGCCCCTTATCCGGGACTGGCCTTCAGATATATTTAACCTTATTAGAGCCAAAAACAACTAAAGAGATTGAAAAGGAAACTGGCCTTCACAGGACCACTGTTTTAAAGAAGATTAAACAGGGCAGAAAAATGAGCCTGTTGCTTATTGAAAACAAAAAGTATAGGCTTAATGAGAAAATCTGGCCCGACGCAAAAGAATATTTTATTGAGTTAAAAAAATATGAAGATTCAATTGACCAAAGAATACCTGTAAACTCAGTAATCTATTTCAAAAACACAGAAGAGATTGTTTTTTCAAATAAAGAAAATATTGACGCCGAAAAAACTGCGTTTTCCGCATACAGCAAGTTTGGCATTGAACTTCTGCTTATAACAAACTATTATTATCTGCCAAAAAAGCAGCTTGCAAAAAAGGAAGTGTTCATGCATTCACTGATGGTAGCCGAAAAAGGCAATGATGCGAGGGATTTGATATTTGTAGCGTTATTTCTAGCAAAATACAAAAAAGAGCTGTCCAAAGTAAAACATCAGATAGTTAAAAATTTAAACAAAGTATTTTTAGGCGAAAATATCCCAGGATACCCTTCATTAGCAGAAATAAAAGACCGGGCCAGAATTTACAACATAAAGGTGTAAGATGATAACAACTTTCAAAGAAATAGAAGAATTATTTACAGAAATTGATAATTCAATGTCCAAGAAAGTAAATGTGTATATCATTGGCGGAGCAGCTCTTCTAAGGAAAGGGATAAAAGCTGCAACAAAAGACATTGATATGGTTGTAGCCACTAAATCTGAGTTCTTTGAGATTCAGAATGCCCTGATTAAAATAAAATTTATATCACGGGCTCCTGAAAAAGAATACACCCGTATGAGCCTATCCGAGCTATTTCAGAGAAAAGATTTCAGAATAGACTTGTTTGAAAAAGAAGTTTGCGGAAGATTCTCGCTGTCAGAAGAAATGATGAAAAGAGCAGAAATGGTAATGGAGCTAAGGCACCTTACTGTATTCCTCTGCTCAAGCGAGGATATTTTTCTGTTTAAAACAATGACTGAGCGAGAAGGAGATATTTCTGACTGCATAAGCATTGCAGCAACTCAGAACCCTAACTGGAACACCATCCTAGAAGAACTCCAAAGCCAGATAAATCAAAGCAAACAAGATGTATGGATTACCTGGGTTGGTGAAAGGCTTGATCTTCTTTCAGAAAGGGGAGTCGATATTCCAATCATGAATAAAATCGATAAACTAAGAGAAAAATATTTTGAAATGTATGAAAAAAATCACAACAACAGGTGACTCTAGAGATAGTTCAAAACATACTGGAAGCAGGAATCTTTAGTAAAATTGTTTGAATAAAAGCCTCTGAGTGGATATAAACCAACTGTTCCGTCATGTCGAAAATGGAACATTTTCGAGCATCGTCAAAAATCTATGATTTTTGAGAGTTGAGTACGGAATCAAGTGCAATCTACGATCGCACGAATAGAAAAAAGCCTCTGATGGGATTTGAACCCACAATCTGCGCATCTCTCTATATTGAATCTATTTACGAGTGCGCCGCTCTGCCAGGTTGAGCCACAGAGGCAATAAGCGTTTAGAATAACATCTCCTTTTAAAATATTATCATTACTCCATCAATAAGAACTTCAAAATTAGGCCACTAGCAGCTTTGCCTGCTCAATCACTTTCTTGACATCTCCGGAAAAAACTTTGCTTGCCCTTAGAATTTCTATTCCGGTAATTGTGCCGTCTTTTGCAACATCAATGTTTATTCCGCTAGGCAGCTCTACTGTTTTCCAGTAGTCTTTTTTCACCAATTCGATGTTCAAAATGTCCTCTTCCTTGTCATACCACGTTTTTTCCATTTTAATCAAGCCAAAAGGCGGTTATTATTTTTATTGTGCCTTTTCCTATTTTTTTATAAACAACTTTAAGTATCCTCCCCATTGGAGGAACCCTGCAAATTGCATTCAGAGCATCAGGCCAGTTTTTGTCTCTCAGTGCATTGGAGTGCTGTATCGCATATTCAATGAGGTCATCTGTAATCTCTTTTCTGACCTCTCTTTTTTGGCTCCAATGAAGTGAATAAACAAACTTCATAAATAACCTGTGTTAATCTCTTATAAAAAGCTTTCTAATTTTTCCTGATTTATTTTATTGATTTAAGAATTTCTTCTTTTGAATCAAACTTTTTCTGGCATTCGAAGCAGACAGGATGCAGTTTGCCCTTGGAGTCCTTGACATAAGTTCCCAGTATCTTGCCCAAAAAAGTCGTGTCTATTGATTTTCCGCACACTTCGCATTTCATATGTCGAAAATATGTTTTAAGTTTATAAATTATTTGATATAAATTAACAATACACCATATTTTCGAGCATGCTCAAAAATCGAAACTATTATTATTTTAGTTTCTCGATTTTTGACAAAATAGCAAGGTTTTTATTTGTTTTATAATTCTTTCCCTTCATGGATACTATTCAATCATCGGCAGATGGGCAATTTTGTACCAGAATTTAACTTTA
>JBBSWR010000093.1:0-2299 GCA_038046185.1 Nanobdellota archaeon | reverse complement strand
TTCTGCTTTTTCCTTATCTTCTCGTTGACTGCTTCTTCTTTTGATTTCAAGAATGATTCTTCTTCCCGTTTTCTTATATCTCTTTTATCAAGCTGAATCTTGTCAAGCTTTGATTTAACTTCATCCATTAATTTGAATTTGCCCTTAAGCTGGGAGCCAGTTTCGTGAAACTGCTTCCTGAACTCCGAGAATTTTTTGAAAGCTTCTTCCTCTTCAGCTTTAAGCTTGTCAATTTCTGCAGAAATCTTTAGAATTTCTTCGTGCAGCACCTGGCTCTGCTTTGCCTTTTCCTGTATTGATTTGTGAAAATCGTTTGACTCTTTTCTCAGTTTTCTTACGGCATCAAGGGATTCTCTCACGCTTTTGTTTGATTCCTGCAGAATGCTTAATTTGTCATAATCTTTTCTTAATACCTTTATCTTCTTCATCAATTCTTTTTCTTTCTCAAAAGAAACAGTATCGGTCTCTATTTTGAATTCCAGATTGTCCATCTGCTTCCTTATCATGGAAGGAGAGCCTTTGACATCAAGTGATTTAGAAGATTCAGCCCTTTCTTTTTTTAGCTTTTCCAATTCTGAAGATTTGGAAGAAAGCTCTTTATTCAGCAAATCTCTTTTTGCCTTTAAATCTTTAACTTCATTGGTAAAATAATCTCTTTTTGCCTTATTGTCCTTTATTTTCCGGATAGACTCTTTTATCCTGGCATTCAGAGCTTCTTTCTTGCTGAACCATGACTCCTTCTCCTTGCCAAGCTCGTTCAGGGCATTTCTTAATTTAGATATCTCTACCCTGTGGTTGTTCAGCTCTTCGGCTAGCTCCTTGTGCTGTGATGCCATAAGATATTAATGGTAACTTGTATGGTATAAAAATGTTCTGGCTATCAACTGTTATGTCTTGAAAGTGGTGAAAATAGAAAGATTTATAAATAGATTTTTGTTTCTGCTTCTTATGGCATATATTCAAATTAAAGTTTCACAGGAAGTGGCAGATGGTATAAAAGCAAACAGAATACCTCAAAGAGACCTTGCTGGACTTGTTAGGAATTATCTTTCTCAGCATGCAGCGTATTCACAAGGCGTTGTTGACCTTCAGCCAGCTGATGGTGGAAATAGTCACACCCAAAACGAATGGATACCTTATTTTGACAAGCTCAAAAATCCAAGAAAAAGAATGATTTCTGCGCCTGATGTTTATAGAATGGGTCAAAGCGGTTCTCCGGATTTGCTGCAAAGCGTGAGAGAAGATTTTGAAAAAAGCTGGTTTGTATCAAGCACCAGAATAAACTACGCCTCTGACACGCTGGATGCAAAAATCACGCACAATTATGGAAGCACTGCTGTTCAGCCAACTGAAAGAAAAGTTGCTGTTCCAGTTTATCAGCAAACTGCATTAAGTGATGTTTTGAAAACAAAAGAAGGAATATCTTATTTGCAAGCATTATTTGACACCAAAGATAATTCCAATAAAATTGCAAAGACACTAACTGCACTAAGCGGAAAAAGTGCTGATGATACTTATGTTTGGACACCCGACCAGCAAAGCGGAGCAAGTTATCAGGAAAGGGCTGCTGGCTTTGATTTCAACTTCGACGGGTTCCTTGTCTATGGCGGCTTCAGGGTTGGCGGCGACGATGGCCGCTCTCGTGGGGTGTCTGTGAAGTCGGCGAAGCCGACGCGCAAAAATAGAAGCTAAGCTTTATAAATAATAATTATTTTTTCTTTCTGTCTTGGTCTAAAGCCAAGGCCACATGCCGGATTATCACGGCCAAAATATTTTGGTCATAAAATACAGCCGCAACACTTAGTAAGCAATGAAAAGATGAAGCGGCAGTGCATATAAGGTAAACTGGCTACAAGATTGGGGCTGCTGGCTTTGATTTCAACAACGACAGGTTCCATGTCAATGGCAACAACAGGGTTGACGACAACAATGGCCACTCTCGTGGAATGACCTTGGATTCCAAGACATATCTTATGAAAAGCCACAATAATCTATACGAGAAGCTGTGTTCTTATGACAATCTTGAACGCGCATTCAAAAATGCTAAGAAGCGGAAATCAACAAAATTTTATGTTATTGAATTTGAAAAAAATTTAAAAGAGAATATTCAATTATTGCGAACAGAGCTTTTGCTTCATTCCTATCGGCCAGAGCCATTAAAAATTTTCATCATAAGAGATCCAAAAACAAGAAAAATCAGCAAGTCAGCTTTCAGGGACAGAGTAGTGCATCATGCCTTGCACAATATAATGGAGCCAATATTTGACAGAATTTTTATTTATGATTCTTACGCAAACAG
>JBBSWR010000092.1:0-1107 GCA_038046185.1 Nanobdellota archaeon | reverse complement strand
TATAGATAATTCTGTTGATTAGGTGACATAAGAACCATAAAAAAAAGACTTGACTATGTGTGGTTTTCTTTGAATGCTGCGCATTTTTGCAAGAACCAGAATTCTAAGCTGCTCTTTTGTTTGCGCTTGGTGTGCTTTGAGTGTTTTGTTCTTAAGATAATTCCATGTCTTTTCATCTGGATTTAACTCAGGAGAATAAGATGGAAGAAAATACTGTGCAATTCTATTTTTGTGATTTTCAACGAATTGCTTGACGACTCCTGCTCTATGTATTGGAGCACGGTCTTCAATGACGATAATTTTTCGGTTTCGGTGGCGGTCAAGAATTTGCTGCAAAAATTCAATATGAAGTTCGCCCGTAACTTTTTCTTTTTCAAGACGAAAGAGCAGTCTACCAGAAGGACTAATTGCTGACGTGACGGAAAGACCGCCTTTTGCACCGGTGACTGAAACGAGGGGAGTTTCCCCGCGAGGAGCCCACGTTTTTCCCAATTCAGGAATCAATGAAACTCCTGCTTCATCTTCAAAGTAAACAATTGCTCGCCATCGACGACAATGTGCTTGAATCTTCGGCCATTCTTCTGTGAGCCATTTCTGAACAAGTGTTTTATCCTGTTGAATCGCTCTTCTATCAGGCATTTGAGGAGTTAATCCGTGCTTTCGGAGCAACTCCCAAATATTGGATATTGCAAGATTTTTACCGAATTTATTCCGAATGAGCCATCCTACACGTGAACAATCCCACAAAGGGTTTTCAAAACCATACACCGTTGCTGGCTGTTTGAGATAGAGGATAAGTTTTTTTTGTTCAGAAACGTTTATTTTTGGTTTTGCACCTGGAGCTTTTCTACGCGTCAGAGCGTCAGCTCCTTGACGACGACTTTTTGTCAACCAGCGAGAAACACTTCCACGATGCACTCTAAATGCATAGGCGATATCCTGAACAGACCATTTCTTCTTCCGTAATTCAATAGCACGAAAACGTTGGTGCTCCATAACTTCCCGAGATAAACTTCTTCCATCAACTCTTTTTTTCTTTACCATAACTTGAAGAAGGAAGAACTCCTTAATATATTTTATGTAACCCAATCAACAGAAAGCTCTATA
>JBBSWR010000091.1:0-2277 GCA_038046185.1 Nanobdellota archaeon | reverse complement strand
GAAAAAAGATAAGCCAGATTATGAAGTCTGAGCAGAAAGCCGCTGTTCCGGCACCGGTTCAGGCTGCAGAGCCAAAGCAGGAAGAAATCAAAGAAAATGTCAAAGCAAAAAAACCTGCTCAGAGAAAAAAGAAAAATGCCAAAAAGAAATAACGAAGTAAAATGTTTCTGAAATCGCAGGTCAGCGTCGAGTATATGCTTGTAATGGGGTTTGCAGCGCTGATGACGGTCCCTTTGCTGCTGATATACTACACTTACTCCGCTGATACGACTGATTCTGTTGCGATAAGCCAGTCCATGCAGATTGCAAGAAAAATTGTTGATGCGTCGGAATCCGTTTATTATCTTGGAAAGCCTTCGCAGACAACTTTGAAGTTTAATTTCCCGGACAGGATTCAGTCGACAAGCCTGTCAAACCGGGAGGTTGTGATAAAAGTAAAGACTCAGGCAGGAGTTACAGACATTGTGCAGATATCTGCAGTCAATATGAGCGGAACTCTGCCGACATCCCAGGGAATCCACGTGCTCACAATCAAAGCTGATGACGGCTTTGTCCAAATCACTTCAAATTAATATTTTTTGATTTTATAAAAATAATCAGGGAGGGAATTTGCAGCCGCACCAAATGTGTGTCAATTTGCCCTCACTTGCGTGCGAGAATTGTTCGCACGCTCACAATTCAGGTACCCGCCCAAAGATATTAAGCCATCAAGTGCAACTGTTGCTCAATAAAAGAAACTCAGTGATAAGGTGTGGGAACTATCACAAGCCGGTTAAGAGCAGGAAGCAATGTTCCCCTGACAAAAAAATTAAGTAAAAAGTTACCAATTAATCTTCAAAAAGATACTCAAGATAAAAAATTAAGCCAAAAATACAAATTAAAATATTTTTATTCAGAATAAATCAAATCCAAAAAAAGAGGTGCGGAATGGGTTCTAAAGAAAATTTTGAATATTTACTAAATTACCAAAATTTTCTAAGAGAACTTTGAATGAAATGATAAAAATAAAACATGATTCAAAGTTCTCTAAGGCACAGGTAAGTGTGGAATTTTTCATATTGGTTGGAATGGCTTTTCTTATAGCGATAGCATTCGAAATTGCAGCCCTCGACCAATTAAATGATTTCGGGATGCAGAAAGAAAGCGATGCGGTGAAAGACCTTGCACTGAAGCTGCAGAAGGAAGTTCTCTTGGCCGCGAGCGTTGAGGACGGCTATGTAAGGTCATTTGCAATTCCAAGCCAGCTGGACAATAATATCAATTACACTCTGACAACAAGAAATTACACGATTACGGTAGAATCCAAAAACAGCATCTATACTTTCACCATTCCAAATTCGGTTGGAAATCTAAGCAAAGGCTCTAACAGAATCAACAAAACAGGGGGTGTTATTTATATCAATTAAATCCCTTAAATCGCAGGCATGGTTCATGGACTTTGCTGTAGGGCTGCTGCTGTTCACTTTCACATTGGTTGTCTACTTTAGCTACACAAACAATTTCCAGTCACAAGACAAAGGAAGCCTTGACCTGATGCTAAAAGATGCAAAATCAATTTCTTCGTCGCTGGCTCTTGAAGGATATCCTGACGACTGGAGCAACTTGACTGCAATAAGAATAGGGATAGCTGACGACCAGAAAGTAAATGCAACAAAAGTAAAAAGATTAAAGCAGCTGAATTACGCAACCGGCAAAAAAAAATTCGCAACTTCCTATGATTATTTTGTTTATTTTGTAAACAGCAATGGGGATGTTTTGAACATTAACGGAGTCTGCGGCTCAGGCTACCCCTTAATCAATCTGACCTACAACATAAAAAGTGCTTATTATTATCAGGATCCTGACGATTCTTTCATGCTTAATTTCATGAGCAATGCATTCAAAGCGGATATATACGAAGATGACATAGACGGCCTTGTGGCAAGCTTAAGCGAATATAATTTTCTCGTCATGGAACATCCGTTGCTAAGCGGAGGCGAGTTCAGCACCAACAAAGCCAAATTGGAAAATTATTCTTCAAACGGAGGCCTGCTGATGGTTAGCGGCGAGCTTGCAGCTCCTGCAACAAACACCATGGCAGGCGCTGACTTCAATAAAAAATCCGGCCAGTCTCAGAGCCAGAGGACTGCAATAGTAAACAACACAGACGAAGCGCTTTCCCTAAACGTAGGGGATTCAATGGCATTCGCGCAGTATTACTATATCCAAAATAATTCAGAAGCAAAAAATATCAAAAGAATAGCCACATTCAACCCGACTGCCTACAATGCAATAGCA
>JBBSWR010000090.1:0-1958 GCA_038046185.1 Nanobdellota archaeon | reverse complement strand
ATTGGTGTTTTGGCAGCCCGTGCATAATCCATGTCGCAATCCCGATTATTTTTCCTTTGTCCTCTGCAACAACATACACCTGCTGTTTTGCGCTTTCGCTTTTGAAAACATTCATTCCTTCATTTAGGCTCTTAACATTATAGCTGTTTACAAGAACATTGGCGATTCCCTTCGCATCAGTTGATTTTGACCTTCTTATTTTCATTTTCTTGTTCACTTAGAAACCCCTTTAAATCTTTTTGTATTTTAGCTCCAAACTCTGTTAAATTTCCTTTTCCATCTAAAATACCCATTTTATTAAACTGACCAATTAGCCAATTGGAAGTTTTTGGTGTTTTTCCCAATAAAAACCTTACAGAAGCAGTATTAGCAAGCCTCTCCTTTAATAATTTTCTTCTTTTTGGATAGTAGATGAAAATTTTGTCTTTTAGAATGCCTATATTTCTTATTACTTCCAGCAAACCGATGTGAATGCAGCTTTTGTTTTCACCTTCAACCCGTACATTGTATGTAATGCAGGCACATTCTAATGCATTGCTTAGTAAAATTAATTCTCGGTTGTTAGTTGCAATTATAAGATGTCCCAAATGAGGGCTTACACTTCCATCTCCTTCCAATACACCGCAGATAAAATCTATGGCTAACTCTTTATTCTGTTTAAGTTTTATTTCATCAAAAAATAATTTTAGTAATTGATTATAATACTGCTGAATCAGTTGCCTACTTTCCCTCATAACTAAAGTGCCAAATTTACCGGTTTTTAAAGAAGGTTTACATACAGAATTTATTATTCTCACATTGATATTATTTGGAAGGTATTTTACATTATCTTTCCAGACCGAAATTAAATTTTCGCTAAGTTTATCCTTATCTCTATTTTCTGTGTCAGTAAAAGAAATGTATGGGGCAATTCTGTTTTTTGCTATCAATTGATTATGCATTTTATAGTAATAATTAGCTTGCTCAAATGTGGAAGCACAAATTCCCCAATTAAATCCTTTCTTGGTGCCATCTGAAAAATAACATCCAAGATAATGAACTATTTCTTTTAAATTTATATTATTATTTACAATAATAGGCTTATGATTGCCTGAATATAATATCGATTGGGCATCATCAATTAATCCAGAATAAAAACTCTTAGAAAATCCTTTAGGATAATTAATACTATTCAGTTTTCTAACAATTTCAAACGAACCAGCCTGACCACATTTTTCATGATTAAATAGGCAATAATATTCTGTGGTCTTTTCTCTTGATTTAACACTTACCATTGGATATTTTATTTCTTTTATTCCATCTATTATAGCTCTAATTTCTATTATATCATTATTTTTTAAGTTCAATTTGCTAGCCATTTGATTTGGCAAATAGATTATGCCGTCTTCTCCTATTGAAGTATAAAAACCACCCATTTTTTCAACTTCTACTTTCACTAAACAATTAATCAAATTATATTGCGCCATAATTTTAGCTGGAATATAAAACCCTATAGTGCCATAATACTTTCTAATCTTGACGTAAATTTCAATATTAGAATTAATTTTAATTTTTACTTGGTAATCTATCTTATAATTTTGTATTATTTCTTTAGGAATTTTAATAAAACCAGCTCCATTATTATTACCTTTTTGTACAACTTTTTCAAATTTTTCAATTTGCATTTTAACCAACCTCCAAAGTTTTTTATTTTTACAAAGACTTTGGAGTCTTACGAAAAAGAGAATGTTGAGCGAAACTGCGTAATTGATTTTCGTGCTGAAAGCCGAAAAGCATTATTTGGCAGTTTTGCGTATTCTCTTTTTCAGAATTAATATTCTCTAAGTTTAAATATTTCATGTGAAGATGTCCAGTGCTTCTAGAATTTATATTTTCCAATATATATTTTAAAATCTATTCAACCACGACACTTTTTGCTAAGTTTTTCGGGTAATCTGGATTATGTCCGAGCTTTATAG
>JBBSWR010000089.1:0-3737 GCA_038046185.1 Nanobdellota archaeon | reverse complement strand
CTGGGCTTGTTATTTCTATTTTTGCATCAATTTCTGTTTTCTTTATTTCAATTTCTTTATCGATTAGCGCAAGCTTTGCATTTTTTACCAGCCTGGGCATAGATGCATGAACTCTTTCCTTGTCGATTACTATGCCCCGTATTAATTCAGAATCTTCAACTGAGCCGCCTGAGCGCTTTTCGATTTTGATATTGTCCCTGTCAATCGGCAGGTTGTCCTCGGCAACTAATCTTACTGCCTTGACAGCCAAATCGCTTAAGGTTTCTTTCGCGTATTCTGCGCCTTTTCCGGTCATTGCAGTCATTGCAATTTGCTTTAGAACATTTTCATCTCTTGGCGATATTTTTTCTGCCATATCGTTTAGAATCTCCAAAGCTTTGTCTGCCGCTAATCTGTACCCTCTGGCTATCACAGCAGGATGGACATCCATGTCCAAAAGTGTCTCTGCATTTTTTAATAATTCTCCCGCTAAAACAACTGCTGTTGTTGTTCCGTCGCCAACTTCATTTTCCTGAGTTTTTGCGACCTCAACAATCATTTTTGCCGAAGGATGCTCAATCTGCATCTCTTCAAGAATTGTGACTCCGTCGTTTGTAATCGTAACATCTCCCATGGAATCAACAATCATCTTGTCCATTCCCTTTGGGCCTAAAGTTGTCCTTACTGTTTCTGCCACCATCTTTGCGGCCATAATATTTGTTCTCTGCGCATCTCTGCCTACACTCCTCTGAGTTCCTTCCGGCAGGATAAATATCGGTTGTACTTGGTTTGCCATTTTTGTATTCCTCCAAATTATTTTATTTATTTTATCTTAAAAGTAGAGAATTGGTATATTATGAGTCTATATAAATCTATCTTTTTTTGAGAATTTCATGCCCGCCAAACTCATTCCTCAAGGCAGCAACGACTTTTCCCGCAAATCTTGGCTTTGATTTTGATTTTTTTCTTTCTTCCAATGCTAATTTGATTGTGCCGACATCGACTCCGAAGCCTGAAGCAGTTTCAACTGTCCACTGGCCGGTTTCTCCTCCGCCTACGACGCCTTCAATTTTATCAAGTTTAGCGTCTTTTTTAAATGCAGTTTCCGCAAGCTCAATTAAATAAGAGCGTATGATTGAGCCGTTCTTCCACGTTTTGGAAATTTTCTCGAAATCAAGATTTTTGTAAGGCCCTTTGAACAATAATTCAAATCCCTCGCCGTAAGACTGCAATAAGGCATACTCGATTCCATTGTGAACCATCTTTACAAAATGCCCTGCACCGCTTGGGCCAACATAAGCATAGCCGTCTTTTACTGAAATTGCTTTGCACACCGGCTCAATTTTCCTGAATATTTCTTTATCTCCTCCGATAGTTAAACAGGCTCCGTTTCTCGCGCCTGACAATCCGCCGCTTGTTCCGATGTCAAGGAAATCAATTTTTTTATTTTTCAAATAATTGTATCTTCTTACTGAATCCTTGTAGAAAGAATTGCCGCCGTCAATTATTGCATCATTTGGATTCAAGTAAGGCAATACTTCTTCAATTACATCATCAACCGGCTTTCCGGCAGTAACCATTATCCAGATTATCTTTTGTTTTGGCAGTTTTTTCATTAATTCACCAATAGAAAAGGCAACTTCAACTTTTTTCTTTTTTATCTCCTTTGTTGGCTCCGAGTTTCTGTTGTACGCGACAACACCAACTTTATGGTCTTTTAAGTTGAGAACCATATTAAATCCCATCCTCCCCAAGCCGATAAAGCCGATTTTCATAAGAAAAATGATTATTTTATTATTTAAATAATTATGGATTAAAGTTAAAGTAAATAGTTTATAAGGAGTAGATATTTGTTGTTTCTATAGAGTAGTTATAAATAGAAAGGTTTTTAAAGCGATAATCCTAACTGAAGCCATGAAACATGCGAAATCTCTGGATTTTATTTTAGCAGGGGGCAAAGGAAAAAGACTATTTCCTGTAACCAGAGATAGGGCAAAACCTGCAGCACCTTACGGCGGAAAATGGAGGATTATAGACCTGCCCCTTAACAATCATTACAATTCTGGCAGCAGAAATATAGTGGTTGCGGTGCAGTACAAGCCAGATTCTTTAAAGAGGCATATAGGACAAGCATGGAGGCCGGTTTTTGAGAGGGAAGGCGCAGAATTCATTAGGCTGGTACAACCAGAACACGGCACATATGCGGGAACAGCCGATGCCATCTATCAAAATTTGGGATTAATAGAAGAACAAAAACCTCAACTGGTTTCTGTATTTGCCGGTGACCATGTGTACTTAATGGACATTTCTCAAATGAAGCAATCCCATCTTGATAATAAATCAGATTTAACTATAGCTGCCATGCCAGTCAGAAGAGACTTAGCTGCCAACACTTTTGGGGTTCTTGTTGTCGATGAAATGGGCAATGTTGTAGGTTTCCAGGAAAAGCCTTCAGATCCTGCGCCTATACCTGGAAATGAAAATTTCTGCTGGGCATCAATGGGAAATTATGTCTTTAATAGAGCTTATCTTGCCAAGGCCTTAAAGGCTGACGCAAGAAAAGAAACAGCAGATGAAGAAAACAAGGATTTAGTTAGAACCAACCCAAATTTATACTCACTTCATGATTTTGGTTTTGATATAATCCCCTCTTATTTGAGGGAAGGCAGGAATGTCAAGATGTATGATTACACAAAAAATAGACCGGATCGGATTGCAACAACCAGTTACTGGAGAGATGTCGGAACGCTGGACCAGTTTGTTGAAGCCAATCTTGACCTGACAGGTGCGCACCCACTATTAGTTCTTGAAAATTCCGGTTGGCCTTTGGTGACTTTTGATGAATCCCTTGGAAAACCAGTTATTGGAGCCGAGCATGCGACTGGATCTATACTCGCAAATGGCGTATCGATTGGAAAAAGGAGCAGGCTGGAAAACTGCATTGCAGGATATAACACTGAAGTCGGAGAGCATGGTGAAATGACGGAAACAATATTTATGGGAAACAATGTAACTGGGAGAAATGTAAGAATTAACAAAGGGGTTATAGATAAAGGAGTAAAAATTCCTGACAACACCAGAATAGGAATTTATCACGAGGAAGACGCTGCGAGGGGATTCATATTGTCTCCGGGCGGTCATATATTCATACCCAGAAACTATCAATTTAAATAATTATTTCACCAGCACGGCTCTAACAGGTGATGCATCTCCATCTTTAATCTTCAAAGGCAGGCCGTGAAAGAAATATTTTCCCTGCTTTACTTTGCTCAAGTCAAGGCCTTCAAAGATTGGAATGCCGTTTTCTGCAAGAATATTATGTGTCGGATGATTTGGCTGGTTTCTTTCAATTCCCAAAGAATCAATTCCAACAGCTTTTATTTTTTTCGACGCCAAATACTCTGCGCCGGTTTTTTCAAGATAAACAAAATTGAAATCAAATTCTTTTTCAGGATTATTTTTGGTTTTTAGCAAAACAATATCATATTTTTGAATTTTTATGCTGGAATTCATTAAATCTTTTCTGGTTATACAATCTTTAACTTTTGTAAAATCAACAACGACAGCGTTTCCCATAAACCTTTCCAGTGGCATTTTATCTATCTTCTTTCCATTTTCCAGAACGTGATAGGGCGCATCGACATGCGAGCCGGTGTGCATCTCCAGCTCTATTTTTGATTCGTTTGTTCCGTCTTTTAATTCTCTCGTAACGGATATCTTTGGCTTTTTTTCAGTTTTATTTTTATAAACTGCCATAT
>JBBSWR010000088.1:0-9486 GCA_038046185.1 Nanobdellota archaeon | reverse complement strand
TATTTACGATAATTAATTTTCTTCTCGTTCTTGGATTTTTTATTTACCTTTATTTCTGGATTAAGGCAAGAAGTTAAACCAAAACATTTATATACTACTTATCTTTATTTATCTATACAAATATGGATAAAAATATTAGCTTGAATAAGAAAGATTTGATTGGAATAAACCAGCAAATTGGAAGTAATGGTAAATTTCACAACGAGGATAGTTTGGATTTTACTTTGTCAATCGTAAAGCAAAATAAGAGTTGGCTTTATGAATTGAGTTACATAGCCAGATGCTTATTAGTTGACCATTGCTTTGAAGATGGCAATAAAAGAACATCAATAATTGTTATAATGACCTATTTTGAAAATAATGATTTAGATTATGATAAAGATAAACTAATAAAAATTGTTTGGGGGATAGCAAAGAAAAATATAACGGATATAAATAAGTTAATGAGGTTGATAAAAAATGCAATCGTTCCTTGACAAAGCAAAAAAAGTAATAGCAAAAAACCAAGACGTGCTCACTGTATTTGAAGAGCTGGATAGGACTGGAAGATTCAAAAAAAGGATATATAAAACCAAAGTTTCATTTACAATAGACGAAGAGCTATTCAACAAATACAGAAGTTACTGTAAGCAGAATGGAATAAATATGTCTGGAAAAGTCGAAAATTATATCAAGGAAGAACTTAATAAATAAAATTTTTCTGAATTTTGCATCTTATCAAATCAAAAACCGCAAAGCATTAAAATGGCAATTAATTAACTCCGAATATGCAAAAGTTTTTCACCTTGAAAGATATAGATGTTAAAAATAAAACAGCTTTTGTAAGGGCATCTTTTGACGTGCCGCTCGATTCTTCTAAGATTTCATTGGATCCAAGAAGAGTAAGGGATGATTCCAGAATAAAAGATGTGATTCCGACTTTAAGTTACTTAATTAAACATAATTGTAAAATAATTCTTGCAGGCGGCTGGCTTGGAAGGCCAAAAGGCGAAGATGCTGATTTAAGCATGGCGCCTGTTGCATTAAGGCTGCAGGAATTGTTAGAAGAAGAAAGCGTTTTGAGGCATCCGGTTCTTTTAACTCCAAATTGTCTGGATGGAAGCAAGCCAAGAAGTGTTTATAGGAACAAAGAAGAAGTTTTAAATGATATTGCCAAGCTAAAAGAGGGGCAGGTAATTCTGATGGAAAATGTAAGATACGACCCGGAAGCAAATGCAAACGATGAAAACTTTGCTAAATTTATGGCGTCCTTGGCAGGAAAAAATGCAGTCTATGTTAATGAGGCTGAGGCCCAAAACCACAGGCCAGAGGCAACTATCACAAGTGTTCCCAACTATATTGTGCTGGAAGGCGGAAAAGCAGTATTTGGATTCAAGGTGGCGGACGTAATAAAATATCTTGGCGGAATCTCAAAATTGCTCGAGAAAAATGAACGGGGTCCATTTATTTTCTTTTTGTCAGGCAAAAAAATTGAAACTCAGGTTGGAATAACTTCAAAAATTTCCGTAACTCACTCACTTCTCAGCAAAATGAAAGAAGGAGATGTGATAATCGTGCAGGGCGCAGTTACTTATACATTTTTAATAGCCGAAGAATATTTAGATGCTATCGAGCAAAAGTATGATGCGTTGAAAAATATTATAGATGAATATAACACTAAAATAAAAAATGAAACTAAGTCAGAAAAGGACGCGTCGAAAGCAGCCCAGCTCCAGGAGTCAATTCAGAAAGAAAAAAGTGGTAAAATAAAGGAAATTATTGGGCTTACGGATGATGAAATCAGGAACTTAATCGGGAATTCTTTTGTCGAGTGGAAGGAAATTGGCGAGCAGGTTGTATTCGCTGCACAGGTTTACATGAAGGCGAAATCAAAAAAAGTTGTTGTGCTGACAAATATAGACCATACAATAACAAATAAATTTCCCGATAAATTTGGAAATTTGCCAAATGATGCGGAGTTAAAAATGTTCGAATCTGCAACAGGAATTCCGGAAGGCTGGCTTGGAGTTGCTCCGGGCCCAAAAAGCGTTGATATAATCTGCAAAAATGTTAAGAACTCCTACATGGTTATCTTAGCTGGTCCTCTCTCTATCGAAGATAAGCGAGTTGAAGAATTTTCGAAAACCAACAGAAAGCTTTTTGATGCAATAAGTGAAGCTAAAACTAAAGGAGCTGTAACCATAGCTGCAGGCGGCGATACAGCGGCAGTTGTTAAATCTTGCAATGGAGAAGATGCTTTCACAGTTGTCTCAAATGCCGGTGGCGCGACATTGGAATTAATAGAAAAAGATGGAAAGCTGCCAGGGATAATTGCTGTGGAAGAATGCAATAAGAAATAAGTTTTCTGCAAAAAATTTCAAATAACAACCTTAACTTCTTCCCCAAACAAGCTCTTAACAGAATTCTCAACATCATTCTTAAAGCTTAAAATGGAATCATTTAATTTTTCAAAATCATTTTTCAGTTTGGTGTACTCTTCACTGTTCTTGTCAATCCTGATGTTTACATCTTCAAGCTTATTGTTATAGATTTTTAATTTCTCAGCCACGCCGGAAGATTTTATTCTGCTGTCAATGCCTTCAATCTCCGCTTTGAAAGAAAAATATTTTTTCATGAACTGCTCGATGAATTCCTTGTTCAATTTTTTTGTTTCTTCAAGCGCTTTTTCTTTTTTCCTGTCATCAATCTGCACTTTGTTCTCATTCAGCAAATTTTCAAGATTTTTCAGGATTTCGAGTATTTTCATTCCTTTATCGCTGGTCAAAGTGGAAATTGGGTCTTTCAGGTAATCCAAAACAATTTCCTCGTGCTCGAACGCAACGTGCGAGTATTTCCTCAGCGGCCTTTCAAGCACGGAGAACGACTGGATAATCCGGTTTTCATCCTCGTAAAAGCTTTTTGTCTTTTCTTTTCTTTCCTCATTTAGCTTTAGGAATTCATTGTGCTCCTCGCCCCGGTCGAAATTCATAATCTCCGCCATCAGGGAATCTTTCTCATTTTTTGCCAGCATTACGCTGGCTTCCGCGTCTTTTAATTCAACATCAATATTTATTTTCTGCTTTGCTTTTGTTTTCAGGCCCCTTATTTTTTCTATCGCATTGTCGATGGCAACCATCCTGCCATCTTTCAAAACAGAGTTTAATTCTTTGAAAAAATTATCAAAGTTTTTAATATTCTGCGCAATTTTGTTTGTTTCATTTGCAAAAAATTCCTGCAGGATTGTATAGCTTCTCAGCGTCCCGCTGTGCAGGTCATTCAGCATCAGCTCAAATTCCTTGCAGAAAGTGATGAGGTAAAAATAATCCTTGTTGTTTATTTCCATGTTTCCCAGAAACGAGTTTACTGACTTAGCATATGACTTCCTGTTTCCTTCCATGTACTGTTTTGCCTTGAACGGAATATTCGGATTCTGCAGTTTTGCATTCTCAAGAACTTCAATATTAAATCTGGTTCTCTGCAGCTCCTCATCTATCTTCATCAGAATCTCATCAGTGCGGATTTTAATCTCTTCCGTTGTGGGCTTGGCTTTTTCCTTAACCCACTCTTCCAGATTTTGGAGCTCTATTCCGGTGACCTGTTTTGTTTCAGGCTCTTCGTTTCTGAAGATTTTCTTTACGAATTCCAGCATTTTATATCTATTTTATGGTTAGTACATATAATTTTTACTATTTTGCAATACTAATAAATGCAAAATAGATTAATTCTTGCAAGTTTTCAGCTGCTAATTAAATGTTAAGTTTTCGTATAGAAAACATTTTTAAACGAATGCGTTTACTCTTGAGTAGTTTCACAAAGGTGGTTTAAATTAGTCTGGTCAATATACTTCGGGATGCTACTGAAGGTTCTAATACTTTGATAACTTTAGACGAACTAACCAGTTTAGGTCTTAAGGCTGTTGCCTTTAGGGAGGGTGTTCCTGTTTCTGTGGTAGAAAAAGACTGGAATTATGAATTAAGGCAGCCCAGAGAAGGTTATGGACTTTTTGATGCTAAATGGATTAAAGACCAACAATTAGCAGCACCAGATGCAGAAATGGAAAAAAGAATGGAAGGCGCTCATAAAAGATTTAGTGATGAAAGTGAGAAATCTTTTTCTGGCGGACGTTTTAAGGAAAGTAAGAAACTGCCTGGATTAAAAAAAGATTATCACCAGCGAAGACTAGAGTATGAAAATTTTAGGCCTTCTGTACTGAGAGAGCAAATAACAAATGCCGATATAGCCGTTATTCCATCATCTTTGATAGATGCAGTCAAAGCCCAACTGCCTGATGCAAGACTGGCAGTTTTAGAAGATGGAACAGCAGGGAATTTCCAATTATACGCTTCAGTAGTAGGTGAAAATTATCCAAGAGTTCTTGTAAGGGCTGTTTCAGGAAAATATGGCGGAGAAGAAGCAAGAGTAGATGATACTACAATTAATCTTCTTTTCAGAGAAGAGCCTAGAGAGCCAGCGCATTCTTATCTTGATTTCGCTAGATTTAGCTCAGACCCTGTAGATCCAATGTTTTATGGGGGTTTTAGGGGAATGAGGTTCACAAATCCTGTAAAAAGAAGTGGTGCAGAAGTTAAAGTTAAGTTAAATGATTTTGCAGCCCATAAGCTTGAAAATCCGGGATTTTGGGGTATGGATGAAGAAGACGTAGATACTGATAGTATTACTGAAGTATCAATTTATGGCAGGGCAACAAAATTCAGGACAGTTTATGTGCCATACAATAATCAAGGATTAGGTGCAAAAGTAAACGGCTATAGAATTGGAAAAAATGGATTCATTGAAGGATTTAGAAAAGGCAAAGAAAGAAGGATAAAAGAAATTTATCAGCGAATGTGGACACAGCCTTTAGATTCTCTTGAAGAAGTTTTAGATAGGCAAAATAATATTGGAAGATTAGTAGAGGACAATAATTATTCCCAGTTTATGAATTCCTTAGAAGAATCAATAAATTTGATTCTCGAGCCTTATTTACATTTATCTGCAATGTCAAAACTCTTGGGGAGTGTTTTACTAAAGTCAAAATGGGGTAGTTTTGTTGCGAAGCAAGCTTTTTATGATGATTTCACTAGAATTGCAGGGGAATTTGTTCAATTATATGAAAAACTTTCAGGTCATTTGAGTTCATTAAATCCTGATTCAAGAGAATTGAGAATTTTGCTAGCCCCTTTAAGGCATTTTGCAGGAGAAGAAGGAAAATTAAAACAAGCTTATGATTTTCTTAATGATGTAGTTTCAAGACAGCCTAAGAATTTTGATGATTTATCTAGTATTTTTGCTGAAAGATTACGACAAAATGGTGCTACGTTAATTCCAGAACTTGAAAAATACAATCCGCTTGAAGATATAACACTTGAAACAATTAGAATTAGGGAAGGTGGCGTAGAATCAATTTTAGGTAAACTGCAAGAAGCTCATGCTAAATTAGTGGAATATAAACCACAAGTAGAAACATTAAGCCCTGCAGATAATGAAAGATTAGGTCATGCTGTTGAAAGGGCAAAGGCCAGTGGCTATAGGATGTACAGAGTTAAAAAAAGAGACGGACAAGTAACATATTTACCTGCGCGAGAATTGGAAGGGCTAGATGTTAGTATGCTGCGATATATTCAAGACCATGTAAACAAGCTTAAGCACGAAGCTTTTAACCTTGATTCCAGAAGGTCACCACAGTTAGAAACTCTTCTTAACCAATTTTATTCTAGAATGCCCGTTTCTGAAGCAGAACAAACAATTAATTATCTTGATTATGTTGGAACAAGGCTGGCTGCTTACAATGCTATGGCCGCTTTTTTTAAGCAAACAGACTGGACAAGACCGGAAGTAGTTCTTGCAGAGCAGGGAATTGTAGAAATTAGAAATGGTTGGTATCCATTAACAAGGCTTCAACATGGCGATAATTATGTTAGAAATGATACTGTGTTAACACCTGAACAAAGAATAGAAATTCTAGATGGAACAAATTCTGGTGGAAAAACAATTGATGTTAGAAAAGCATTATTTATCGCAACGCTAGCATTAACTGGTTGTTATGTACCAGCAGAATATGCAAAAATATCTTTTTTTAGCAGAATTAGGTTTAGGTTAAAACAGACGGGCATGCAAGACCAATCGGCACTTATTAGCGAAGTTAACGATATAAGTGAAGTATTAAGCGCACTTGGTACACCGATTCTTGTGGGACTTGATGAAACATTTACTTCCACAAATGATAGGGAGGGAGAAGCTTTAACTTATGGGCTAATAAGAAGACTTGCTCAGGATGGAAAGGCAAGGGCAATAATAACAAGCCATTACCCAACACTGCATGATACACAAAACAATCCAATATTTTCAGGTGCTGGATTTTCCCATTTCTCATATCAAAGGCAAGACGGCAGAATTATATTTCCACACAAAAAAATATTGGGTCCAAATTTAGAGAGTGATTATGCAATTCCTATAGCAGAGAATGAAGGATTAAATCCAAGAATTATAGCTCATGCAAAGCGATTTTTAGAAAAATAAAATGATGCACAAAAGAAAAGAAAGGAAGCCAAATCCAATTCTGGATGATAAAACTGCAGAGCTTCTATTTAGACGAGACGATAGTATGGATTTGGGGTCATTAAAGTCTATGATAACGGGAACTGTATCTCTCGAAGATTTAGTTCAAAACCCATTAAGCGATATAAACGCTATAAATGAGAGGCTTACAACTATAAGAGAGCTGGTTGTAAATCACGATACAAGAAAAAGGATGCAAGCAGTTGCGGAAGCATTTAGCATAAAATATGATGAGTTCTATCAAAAAGTTCAAGAGTATGTTGAAGCTCAACGAGCTGATTCTTACAGTCAACAAAGAATTGTAAGGGAATTAAGCGGATTTATAGGTAACATTGCAGAGGCTGCAGGAAATTTGCCACTTGATGTTGGTTCAGTTCAATTTAAATCAAAAATTTTGGATGAAGTTGCATCCAATTTCAATAGAATGATGGAAGAAAGACAAGATTCTGCAAAAGCTTTTTTTGAATATATTATTAAATTAAATGAAAGAATTCAGGAAAAAGCTTCTCAAGGAAAAGACAAGAAAAAAGTTCAGCCTGCTTGGCTTGCACATGACGATGATGGAATGAGCTATCAACAATTAAAAGAACTTGTAGATGTAAAAGAATTGATGAAGTTTAAACAATATGTTCCAACTGTTACAGCTATCGCTGCAGCAATTTCTCCATATTTAAGACATGCTGAGGAAGCTATTAAAGGCAAATATTGTGAACCAATCATTGTTCCAAAAGAAGAAAATTGTTTAATTATCAGAAATGGAAGAACACCAAATTGGAGAGGATATGTTCCGAATAATACTCATCTCGATTCAGACCAAAGAGTAGAAGTTCTTGAAGGAGTAAACAATGGCGGAAAAACAATTGATATGAAAAAAGCAATGTGTATTGCCATTGCTGCACTTTCAGGCTCTTGGGTTCCTGCAGACTATGTAAAAGTATCATTACGAGACCATATAGTTTTAAGGCAGAAAGGAAAAGGAGACGTAATTTCGGCAATGCAGCAAGACTGCAGAAATGTAAAAGAAGCAACACCCCCAGATGGGGAATATTGGCTAATAGGGCTAGATGAGACTTTTACATCTACTGAAAGAAGAGGAGGAAGGGCATTATTGTACGGGCTTATAACTTATGTAGCTGAACAAGGCCATTCACTCCTTATCACATCGAGCCATTATTTGGGTATGGATAAATTCTTCAGTGTAGATGGTCGTGTAGTTTTCAAACATTTTCCCTTTGAAAGGAAACAAGGAAAAAATGGGGAGATAGAAATAACCTTCCCATATAAAAAACAGGATGGGTCATTAAGCGATGTTAAATATGCCCTAGCAGTAGCTGCCTCCAAGGGATTTGATAAAAAAACAATTGAATATGCGCAGGAAAGATTAGTCTCTCCACAAAAATAATAATTCTAAGAATTATAATTTCCAAATCAATCCAAATTTCAGGATTTTCTGGATTTTGAATTTTTTAAAGTATTTTCAAAAACCTTTATAAACCCCTTTATTTTCCCAATAAAAATGAATTTGCTTAGCATAGTAATTGTCATAAGCGTTTTGGCTTTGTTGTTTGTGGTTTGGCTGACTCGCCAAGTTCTCAGAAAGGACACTGGAACGCCAGCGATGCAGGAGGTTTCGGATGCGATTAAGGAAGGCGCTGGGGCTTTTGTCAAAAGGCAATACTTAACAATAGGGATTTATACTCTCATTCTGGCAGTTATAATCTTTGCAGTTTATGCTTTCCTGGGAAAAACGGATTTAGGATGGAGAACTTCTGTTGCATTTTTATTTGGAGCTGTAAGCTCGGCGGTTGCGGGAATTGTTAGCATGCTGATTGCAGTCAGGGCAAACATAAGGACAGCAAGCGCGGCAAAAAGAAGCCTGAACGAAGCTTTTGTCACAGCCTTAAGGGGCGGCGCAGTTGCCGGTATTATCATAGTATCAATGTCTTTGCTTGGAGTATCACTAATATATTACTTTTTTAGTCTCGGGCTTTCAGTTGAAGCCGCAGCAAAGCAAGTCCCATTCCTGATTGTAGGTTATGGTTTCGGCGCTTCATTTGTAGCATTGTTCGCGCAATTAGGCGGCGGAATTTATACCAAGGCTGCTGATGTCGGCTCAGATTTGGTCGGCAAAGTAGAGAAAGGAATTCCGGAAGATGATCCAAGAAATCCTGCAGTTATCGCTGACCTTGTCGGAGACAATGTTGGTGACTGCGCAGGCCGTGGAGCAGACCTGTTTGAAAGCACCGCAGCAGAAAATATTGGTGCGATGATTTTGGGAGTTGCCTTGTATCCTTTTTTTGGCCTGTCAGGAGTTATGTTCCCTCTGGTTGTTAGGGCATTTGGATTAATAGCAAGCATTATTGGAATTATGACTGTCAAGCTCAAAAATGAAAATGAAAATCCAATGAGAGCGCTGAACAGAAGCTATGGATATACAGCGATTCTTGCAGCAATTGCATTTTTCTTTACGACAAAATGGCTGCTTTATACTGCCAAAGCGCCTAATGCCTGGCTGTGGTTTTTCTTTGCTGGAGTAGTTGGCATTGTCACAAGCACTTTGATTGTTTTAATCACAATGTATTATACTGAGTCAGATTACAGGCCGGTCAAGAGTATTGCGAAAGCATCTTTGACAGGGCACGCAACCAATATAATCACTGGATTTGCGGTCGGGCTTGAATCAACGGCGCTGCCGGTTATTGTATTATCAGGAGCTCTTCTACTTTCATTTAAGCTTGGAAGCTTAAGCGGAGTGGCTCACGGCGGATTTTATGGAACTGCGATTGCAACAATGGGCATGCTTGCAACCGCAGCATTCGTTTTGGCTATGGACACTTTCGGCCCGATAACCGACAATGCAGGCGGAATCGCCCAAATGTCAAAAGCCCCCGAAGCAGTCAGGAAAAGAACTGATAAGCTTGATGCAGTCGGCAATACAACAAAAGCAAT
>JBBSWR010000087.1:0-2378 GCA_038046185.1 Nanobdellota archaeon | reverse complement strand
CAAAGGAGATTATTTCACAGAAAGTTGATGTTGTTGAGATTTTCACAAAAGGAAACTCGCTTCTTTCAAGATTGTTCTCAGCGCTGTATTACGCTGATTTTACCTCTTATTATCTGGCTCTTCAGAATAAAGTAGACCCGACGCCGGTTCACGTAATTGAAAGCTTGAAAAAGAAGCTAGCCGAGTAAGAATTATTTTTACTTTCTCCTGGTGGTTATTTAATGCGCATTTTTCAACAACTTTTAAATAACTAGAAACATTACTTCGAAATATGTTCCTGAAATCCATCAGATTGAATAACATAAGAAGCTACGAAGTTCAAAATATAAATTTTCCTTTAGGCTCCGTCCTTTTAGCAGGAGATATTGGAAGTGGAAAATCAAGTATTCTATTGGCAATTGAGTTTGCATTGTTTGGCGCAAAGAAAGGCGAGCTGCCGGCTTACACTCTGCTGAGGCACGGAAAAAAAGAAGGGAGCGTCGAGCTGCACCTTCAGATTGAAAACAAAGACGTTGTCATAAAGAGAACTTTGAAAAGAAGCAACGATGACATAAAACAGGAAGCAGGATATGTAATAATCAATGGAGTCAAAAAAGACGGAACGTCAGAGGAACTTAGGGCTATTTCACTTGATTTGCTCGGCTATCCAAAAGACCTGCTGAAGAAAAGCAAAGACCTGGTTTACAGATACACAGTCTACACCCCGCAGGAGGAGATGAAGCAGATTCTTTACGAGAGCAAAGAAGCGCGCCTTGACACTTTAAGGAAAGTTTTTAACATTGACAAGTACAAGAGAATAAAAGAAAATTCTAAAATAATCATCAGCGCGCTGAGGGAAAAGAAAAGGCACCTTGAGGGGTTTGTAATTGATTTGGATTACAAGAAAAAAGATCTGGAAGAAAGAAAAAAAGAGATAGTTGAGCTGGACGGCAGAATAACTGACTTAAATCCTAAGATAGAGGATCTCAAAAAAATAATTTCTGAAAAGAAAAAATCCATTGAATACTTAGAGGGAGATATAAGGGAGCTTACTTCTGCAAGAAAAGAATTAAGCGTCACTGAATCAAATCTCAAAATAAGGATTGAGCAGAACAACAGGCTGAACGAGGAAATAAAAAAACTCGAAAGCCAGATTGAAGATTTGAAAAAAGAGCTGGAGGGAAAGGGAACGGAAGACCTGGAGTCAATCTCAAAAAAAATTGACGGGAAGGAAAAAGAAATAAGCCAGGCAGATCTGGATTACAGGAATATGGCAAAGCAGGCCAGGGAACTGGAGGTAAGGATGGAGCATTGCAGTGAAACAATGCGCAAAATACAGTCTCTTGATTTGTGCCCGGTATGCGAGCAAAAAGTTGACGAAGCGCACAAGCACGAAATAAATTCAAGGGAAACTGAAAAATGCAGCCATTACCTGGATGAAATCAAAAAAATAAAGGACGAGGAGTCCAAGCTTGAGAGAATAAAGATTGAGCTGAAAAAAGAGATGGACCGCCTTGTAAAAGAGCAGAACCATCTCAATATTACAAAAATAAAATTTGTGAACCTTAAGGAAAAAGAAAATTCAAAGCATGAAAAATTTGGATTAAAAGAAAAAATAAAGAAAGAAATCGGGATGCTTAATACAAAAAAAATTGAGCTCGGCGCCAAAATAGAAAAATACTCGCAGACGGAAGAAAAATATAATTCGGTCAGGAAAGAGATTGACGGGCTGCTTCCGCAGGAAAGATTTCTTGAAATTGAGAAAGGAAAATGCGAAAGCGCAAAAGAATCTGTGAAAAGATTCATAGTGTCTATAGAAAAAGAAATTTTCGAAAAGCAGAAGGCAAAAGAAAAGCTTTCCTATCTTGCCCAGCTGATAAACTGGATAGATGAGTTTTTTGTGAATTTGATGTCGACAATGGAAAAGCATGTGATGGTGAACATTCACTCGCAGTTTAATGAGCTGTTTAAGAAATGGTTTGATATTTTGATGGAGGATGAAACTCTGAACGTAAGGGTTGATGAGGAGTTTACTCCGGTTATAGAGCAGAACGGCTATGAAACCTATGTTGAAAACCTGAGCGGCGGGGAAAAAACTTCGGTTGCGCTTTCTTACAGGCTTGCCCTCAATAAAGTTATCAACGATATAATTGTCGGAATAAAGACAAAAGACATCATAATCCTTGACGAGCCGACTGACGGATTCAGCACGGAGCAGCTTGATAAAGTGAGGGACGTTCTCGGGCAGTTAAACATGAATCAGGTGATAATTGTTTCCCATGAATCAAAGATTGAGAGTTTCGTGCAGAGCGTGATAAGGATAGAAAAGCACGGGCATGCAAGTGTTTTGGTCTGACCGGAAAAGTTTAATTTCTTCACCGAAAGCTTTAAAAACCCCA
>JBBSWR010000086.1:0-5444 GCA_038046185.1 Nanobdellota archaeon | reverse complement strand
CGAAAATTATTCATCATAAGTGGATTCTTAGTCTTTCATAACATTAATGTACATCCCTTAGACATACTAAAAGTATGCTGCTGAACTTTCTAAATTCGCGAAACTTTTAAATATTAGTTCAGCAAAATTAGTTATATCAAACACAAACACGGAGGTGTTATATTAAAATGGGAAGTAAACTAGGGCAATGGGCGTTTATCATTGGCGTCCTTTTGGCTATAGTGGTTGGCGTCTTTGCAGCGAATTTGCAGGACACTACTAAGGGAACACTAACCTTGGTATTGGTGGTTTTAGGACTAGTAGTAGGTTTCCTAAACGTAACCGAGAAAGAGACAACTCCTTTCTTGGTGGCAGCAGCAGCTTTAATGTTGACTGCAACCTCAGTTGGCACACTTCAGTCAATAGACTTGGGAGTCAGCTTGGGTAAATACCTTGCAAACATAGTTAGCCAGATAGCAGTTTTCGTTGCGCCAGCAGCAGTGATTGTAGCTTTGAAAGCTATAAACTCGCTAGCCAAGGACTAAATTTGTCGGAAACATTTTCCGATTTTTTTCTTTTATTTTTTGATTTTCACAATTCTTATATATGATTTCAGATTCCTTTTCAAAATGAAAAACGCATTATACATGACTGATTCTTACCTTAAAGAGTTTGAAGCTGTTGTTGAAAGCGTGAAAGATGGTAAGTTTGTTGTTCTTAGCCAGACTGCCTTCTATCCAAATGGCGGTGGCCAGCCGCATGATACTGGCTCAATGGTTTGCAATGGAGAAGAGTACCCAGTTGTTTTTGTCGGCAAATTTTCAGGCCAGATAAGCCACGAAGTTTCAAAACCGGGGCTGAAAGCCGGAGACAAAGTTGCCTGTAAAGTAGACTGGGACAGAAGATACAGGCATATGAGAATGCATACAGCTGCCCACATAATAGATGCAATTCTTTACAATGAAGCTGGCGCTTTATGCACCGGCAACCAATTAGGAATGGATAAATCAAGAATTGACTTTTCCTTGGATGTTTTGGACAGGGACAAGATCCAGCACTATGTTGACCTGGCAAATGGATGGGTTAAGAAATCGGTGGATGTCAAGATTTATACTTTGCCCAGGGAAGAAGCACTAAAGATACCCGGAGTTGTAAAATTAGCTTCAGTCATGCCTCCCGAAGTTTCTGAATTAAGAATTGTTGAGATTCCGGATATTGACCTGCAGGCAGATGGTGGAACGCAGGTCAGGAATACTTCTGAAATTGGGAATATACGCCTGGTTTCTGTTGAAAACAAGGGAAAGAATAACAGAAGGATGTACTATACTTTGGATTAAATTTCTTTACTTTCTAGTAGTTACAAAATAGAAAGATTTATAAAGGGGAAAATAAGCTTTGTTCTGGGGTGGCAGTTAAGTATGCTTCAAAAATCAATCAAAATAATCGAGGAAATGCAATATCCAACCGGGCTTTTTGCAGCCAGCAAGCTGGATGTTAAAACCGGATACAATCTTTCTTGGATAAGGGATAATGTTTATACTCTTATAGGGCTGGAGGCAGCGGAAAAATATAATCTTGTGAAAAAAACATTAAGGGCTTTGCTCGATATTCTTCTGAAGCATGAATACAAAATAGACTGGGCAATAAAAGAAAAGCCGAAGCACGCTTACCAGTACATTCATGCAAGATACAATCCATCGACAATGGAGGAAATCTGGGAAAACCGGGGCAACAAGCAGAATGATGCGATCGGAGCTTTACTTTTCAAGATAGGGGATTTGGAAGGAAAAGGAATAAAAATAATCAGAGATGAAAATGATTTAAGAATTATCCAGAAACTTGCGAATTATCTCGAAAGCATTGAATACTGGCATGATAAAGATAACGGGATGTGGGAAGAGAACGAGGAGGTTCATGCTTCATCTGTTGGGGCTTGTTTAGCCGGACTGAAGAAAATAAATAAAATTTTAAATGTTCCGGCTGAATTAATCAGGAAAGGAGAAGATGCTTTGAACAAATTATTGCCCCGCGAATCAGAAACAAAAGAAACTGATTTGGCTTTATTGTCTTTGATTTATCCTTATAATATTGCTACAAAGGAACAAAGAGAATTAATTTTAAAAAATGTTGAAGAGAAATTGTTAAAAGAAAAAGGGGTCCTAAGATATTTAGGCGACCAATATTACTTTAGAAACGGCGAAGCGCAATGGACAATGGGTTTGCCGTGGCTCGCAACAATTTATAAGAAATTAAACCAGCCAGACAAATATGCTTTTTATTCAAGAAAAACTTTAGAAGCAATGAATGGCCAAGGGGAATTGCCTGAGTTGTATTATGCTGGCAGCAATGAGCACAATGAAAACTGCCCGCTTGCCTGGTCTCAGGCTATGTTTGTGGCGAGCTTGAAGGGATAAGATGGATATCGAAAGATTAACAAGGAGAGAAGCAACAAGATTGATGTTAGTTGGCGGATTGTATACCGCTGCCAATCCAATTGATGCAGCTGCTCAGTATAGCCAATCTCTTAGTGCTGCTTGTACCCCCAATTTGCGGCAAGTGAGGAACGGAGCAATACATCCAATGGAATACTTAAGTGAAAAAGAAAGGTGCATGCCGGAGATTATAGCCGCCAAAAGAAGCGGGGAATTGGGCGGAATTCTTTATGAGCCTACAGATCAGGAAGTAGAGGCTGTATTAAGGCAGTCAATATCCAAAAAAATACAAGATCCAGACAGAATCGCTCAGTTAGTTCGAGCCAATATGGAGTCTTATCTAACTGATAAATCCAAGGAAAGAATCATCGCTAAGATTACTCCAAGCGTAAAGGCTGTTTTTGGTGAAGGTCACCCGCATTATATTATTATTACGGGCAATTTGACAGGATTTGAAGGAATAGTTAATGATGAGGATGTACACAGCGTACTGAGGCACGAGTTGGAGCATATAACTGATTATTATCATGGAATTCGTTTTGGAGATATGAGGCTGTCATTTTCCACGCTAATGGGAAAACCAGTTAGTGCGGATTTTATGCATCATCTGCTGGAGGTTAGGGCTACATACAAAGAATTAAAGAGTGCTTTTTATCAAAAAATTAATCAAGGCAAATCTTTGGTAAGCCCAAGATGGCTGGGCCACCAGTCAAGGTATTACACTGAAAGCTGGAACTATCTAAAACAAAATGCCCAATCCGATGTGGAGCGAGAGATAAGCAAATTGCAGCTTGATGAAGTTAAGGGAATTATGCCGGAAATGAGTAATGGGGCTCTTTATCTAACTTTTAATTTATTTGGCAAAAAAGAACGGCTTAGAATAATAAGCGCAAAATAAATTTAAGCACTTTATTTAAATATTTCATCAACCATCTCAACATACATCGCGTCACTCCACGCCTGATTAAAACAGCCTGTTGAAGTCAATTCTTTCGCCGAGCTTAATTCTGAAGCGCAGCCGATACAGCCTTTCCATAAAATATCTTCTGTGCTCGCGGAAATTATTTTTTGAATCTGATTTTGGAATTTTTTTGGATTTATTTTATTCAATTCAACTGCAGCCAGATTATTCAGCCAGAACCATGAATCACCGCGATGATAACTTTTGTTGATTTCTCCGGTATGGGTATCAGTGAATAATTTATTATTTTTGTCTATTGTTGACAATCCGCCCCAGTCCAGCCATAATGATTTTAGGGAATTTTCAAAACAGGCTTCCCATTCCTTAGGCTGCAGCAGTTCAGGATAAATATAAGAAGCAATGAACACATTTGGGCGTATTGTAAAATCATTCAGGCCGTCAGCCAGAATTTTTCCGTTCCAGAATTTGTGTTTCAGCTTTATTTTCAGAGTATTCTCAAGAATTTTGTATTTGTGGTTTAGCGTTAAGTCATACATAAGCCGGAACATGCTGAGCCTCAGTGCCTGTATTTCTATCCTGAACCCTTCTCTCCCATCGCCTCCAAAATTCGTGTCCATCCAGGTCTCTTTGGAAGCATTGATTTCAAAATGCTCTTTTGTATAATTTTTCAACAGCCCGTTAATAGATTTTTCGAGGGAACTTTCTATTTCGTAAAGCAGCAGCTCATTTTCTTTTTCCTTTTTTGCAATCAGCGCGCTGCATTTTTTTATGTATTCTTTTATCGAAGCGGATTTTGCTTCCTTGTTCTGCTTAATTAATTTTATCGAAGATTTTATTGAATTGATTATTGATTTGTTGTTCTCAGTTTTTTTGGCCAAATCGCCGCATCTTGCAAACAGCCATCCGGCGGCATCGGCGCTCCCAAGCCTATCAGAATCATTATGGCCGACTAAGTTCGGAAGCCTTCCGTTATTTTCTATTTTGCCGAGATAATCCAGCAAAATTTTTTCTGAAAAATTTTTGTCAATTTTAGACATTGCCTTGAGGGATATCAGGGTGTCTCTGGACCAGAACTGGAAAAACCATGGAAGTCCTGCAAACACGTTATTATTTTTGTTTTTTACAGCTAAATTATTTAAAGAATTTGCTGCATTAACATACGCAATTTTTATTTTGTCATCAATACTTTTGTTTAACAAAACTTTTTTCATATTATCATTTTTTAATAAATTATAGAAATTTTCCTTATCCTTGCTTTTAATTTCATTCAGGCTGTTAAAAACATGCTCGCATTCCTTTACTGCTGAATTTTTATTGTCAGAAATTGTGAAAACAAATGTTTTTCCCTTCAGCCTCAGGGCATTATAAACATGCCTTTTGTGCGGGTGGGATTTTCTTTGCCCATCGGTGAAATAATCCCTCTCAATCCACTTGTCATTTTTTTGAAAATAATTATTGTCGGATTTTATTGCAAGGTAAAGGCTAAACTCTTCCTGATTATGATTTTTATCTTCCCTTTTGTCTGTTTTTTTTTTGAACTTAACAATAAAAAATCCGTTCTCTTCCGCTATTTCATAACTCCTGCCCCATTCCCTGTTGTCGTATGAATCCTTGCAGTCCAAAATCAGGTCAACTTCATGCTCGCCATTCAGCTCATAAGCGAGCGAATCAAAACCCTTTGGCATGAAAAATGATTCAATAATGTCGCCTTTTTTTCTCTCGGCAAAATAAAAATTATTTTTCAGGAAGTCAGTTTTTCCGGCACCGGCAATCTCAATGTTCTCAATAAATTTGTACATCTTCATGCTCTTGCTGTTAAAATAAAAAAATCCGTAATATCTTGACGAGGGCTCTGAAAAAAAACTGCAGTACCCTCCTTTGTTGTTAGTCAATAGAAATCCCGCATTTTCATTTATTTCCCTGCTGGCATTTAAAATTCCAAGATTATGGATTACTTTCATAATTCCCCAACTTGACCCTATTTGTAAACTTTCTCAACTGCCATGTTATGCGCGTCAATGTAGTTCTTCACAAAACTTTTCCAGTCCGCCATTGCAGCGACTTTCCTTGCTTCCATCATGTTCGCAATCCGCTCTTCCTTGGAAAATTCC
>JBBSWR010000085.1:0-3476 GCA_038046185.1 Nanobdellota archaeon | reverse complement strand
TCGGCGCAAGAATGGGGCGCCCGGAAAAAGCAAAAGTCAGGAAGATGGACGGCGAGCCGCACACTTTGTTTCCAATTGGGAAGGAAGGCGGCAAGATGAGGTCGTTTCAGAGCGCGCTGGAGACAGGATTTGTGGAAGCAGAATTTCCGTCGTATATTTGTTTGAACTGCAAGCGTGAAACTGTTTTTGGAAGATGCGACCAGTGTGACTCAAAAACAAAGCTGATGCACTGCTGCAAGATCTGCGGATATGTTGAAGGCGCAAAATGCGTGCACGGAGATACACAAATTTACAAGGCGCAAAAAATAGACATAAATGCTGTCTTCAAAAATATTCTTAAAAAAATAGGCGCTGCACAATACCCGGATTTAATAAAGGGTGTGAAGGGTACATCAAATAAAAACCACGTTCCTGAGCATTTTGCGAAGGGAATTCTCCGGGCTAAGTTTGACGTTCCGGTCAATAAGGACGGAACAACACGATATGATATGACTCAGCTTCCGATTACACATTTCACGCTGAAAGAGATAGGCACGTCGGTCGAGCAGATCAGGGAGCTAGGATATGAAAAAGACTTGTACGGCAACGAGATAATTGATTTGGACCAGGTAATTGAATTAAATCCTCAGGATTTAATACTGCCAAAATGTGAAGATGCGCCGGAACCCGGGGCAGACAAGGTGCTTTACAATGTCGGGCTTTTCATTGACGAGCTTTTAGTTTCTTTGTACGGCCTGGAAAAATTTTATAATTTTGAATCTGAAAAAGATTTGGTCGGGCAGCTGGTTGTTGCGCTTGCCCCGCACACTTCAGCGGGAATTGTCGGCAGGATTATCGGGTTTTCGAAGACGCAGGGATTTTTTGCGCATCCTTTATTCCATGCAGCTACCAGGAGAGATTGCCTTGGGTTTGATAATTATGTTGCAGTACGGCAGAATTCTGAATGGAAAATAGAAAAAATAGGCGCCTACGTTGAAAATTCCAATCCAACGCAGCCGGCTGATAATTTTGGAACTCTTAAGAAAAACGTAGATATCGGAACTTTTAGCAATCCCGGCGAAAGTAAAGTTTCTGAAATAACAAAACATGCCCCAAACAAAATAATAAAAATATCGCTGGAAGACGGCAGAAAAATAGAGCTCACAGAAGGGCATAAAGTATACCTAAAAGGCAAAAATGAAAAGAGAGCTTGCCAGCTTAAAGAAGGAGACCAATTAATGGTTGGATACAAAAGAAACATAAAAGAAAGAGACATTTCCCATCTATTTTTGCCTGACTTGTTTTCTGACCGGAAAGATGTAATGGTAAGGAATATAGCCGAGTACCTTCGCAAATTTGAGAAACTAAGCAGGCATGATAACTATTGCTTTAGGGACAGTTTTCCAATAAAATTTGTGAGAGAAATTTTACAGAAAAATGGATTGGATTTAAAGGACCTTCCGGAGCAGGCAAAAATAGCAATAAAGCGCGACAATATTTCACTTCCATTAAAAATAAGCCTTGATAAGGATTTACTGGAAGTTGTGGGCTTATACATATCAGAAGGATACCTAAGAAAAAACGATTCTAAAAAAGGCCTTTATCAGCTGTCAATTGCCGGAAACGGGGAGATAAGGGGCTTTGTAAAAAAAACTTTCTATAAGCATTTCGGATTGAAGCCTTCACATGAAAATTCAGGCCAAGTTGTGTTTTCATCAAGAATAATTTATGAATTATTCAAAGATTACCTGAAAGTGGGCCACCGGGCAAAAGATAAAAGGATACCCAGCTTATTTTTGAACCTTAAAAAAGAAAAATTGGCGGCATTGTTAAGGGGCTATTTTGAAGGTGACGGAAGCGTCAGCTCCACCGACATAAGAGTTTGCTGCGATACTGTAAGCGAAGGATTAAAGCACGACTTAAGTTTTGTATTGTCCCGATTCGGCATATTTACAAAATTTTACGAGTATGAAAAAGAGCCAGGCCAAATTGTCAAAGATTTCTACATCAGGAAAAACAGGAAGATTCCCAAGTTTAAAATAACAAAAATAACAATACTATCAAATTTCGTGAAAAAATTCAGGGAAATAGGATTTCTGTCCGAACGAAAAAATAAAGTACTGGATTTGCTCTGCAAAAAAGAGCCGTATGGAACTTATATTGATGTGGATGAAAATTATGCATACCCAAAAATAAAGAAAATCGAGGAAATGGGTGAAAAATCAAGCTATTGCTTTAATGTAGATTCCGAGCATAACTTTTTTGCCAATGACATTTTAGTGCACAACTGTGATGGCGATGAAGCTTCAGTCACATTATTAATGGATGCTTTACTAAATTTTTCAAAACAATTCCTGCCAAACACTAGGGGGGCGACACAGGACGCTCCGCTGGTTTTGACGTCCATGCTGAATCCGACGGAAGTTGATGACATGGCATTCGATTTGGATATTGTGTCGAGATATCCGCTTGAGCTTTATGAGGCCAGCCTGAAAATGGAGATGCCTGCCGCAGTCAAAGTTGACAGGTTTGCAAGCATACTGAATTCCGGAAACCAGAACGGGGTGATTTATTACACGCATCCTACGACAAACATGAACAGCGGAATTAAATGCTCCTCGTACAAAACAATCCCCTCAATGGAGGATAAACTGAAGGGGCAGATGGACCTGGCTGACAAGATAAGGGCTGTTGATGCAGCAGATGTGGCAAGGCTCGTCATTGAGAAGCATTTGCTCCGTGACATCAAAGGAAATCTTCGAAAATTCTCAACACAGCAGTTCAGGTGCAGCAAATGCTCCGATAAATATAGGAGGCCGCCGCTCTCGGGGAAATGCCGCCTTTGCGGAGGCAGGTTAATATTTACAGTTTCAGAAGGCTCAATAATAAAATATCTCGAGCCTGCAATTTCACTGTCAAATAAATATAATTTACCGCCTTACCTGAAGCAGGTTTTGCAATTGACAAAAGACAGAGTTGAAGGAGTTTTCGGAAAAGACAAAGACAAGCAGGAAGGGTTGGGGAAATGGTTTGGGTAAATTTCACTAAAGTTATATTGATAGAAAAGTTTATTAACAAGGATATAAGATTATTGTTAAATGCCAGAACTCTATAATTTCAATATTGGTACTAAGGAAAAACACAAAATTATTATTTATAAAAACTGGTGGTTAGGGTCCATTCAAATGATTGTTGATGGGAATAAGATAAAAAGTAAAATTACTTGGGTAGGTGGAAAGAAAGAATATATTTTTGAAATTGGAGGGACCGAAAAACATTATATAAAAGTAAACATTGAAATTCCAATATTATTTCCATACATGAGACAGTGGAGTTATACTATTTCTGCAGATGGTAAAAAACTCACATCTTTTTCTAGATGATCTTTTACAAAGGATATTAGAATATGTTCTAAATCTTCGCTTTAACAAAATTCTTCGCCCCGCAGGCTGTGCATTTCATGTAATTCAGCTCGCCTTCCCTTACTATCTGGGTGT
>JBBSWR010000084.1:0-3836 GCA_038046185.1 Nanobdellota archaeon | reverse complement strand
AATGGAAGCCATGGAATAGATACAGCTCAAGCTAACTTAAACCCAGGCACAAATGTTCTTTTTACAAATAACCTATTTAGTTATTCACTTCCAGCAGGAAAAAATTATGACGACATAGTTGGCTTTGGAATGGATGATGACGGAAATGATAGAGGTTATGTCTTCTTCAGAGATGGCACAGCTGCTTTTACCCTTGATTTAGGCGCAACAAGCTTCAACCAGAATGTTGCTTTTACTGCAGGAACCTCAACATATACCCTTCCAGCTGGCTTCAATGTGAGCGATATTATTGGATTTAGTATAGATACTACCCAAACTGGAAATGCAACAGCATTCTTTAGAAATGGAAGCTATCTTGTTTCAGAAGGTGAAATACATCCATTCAGTTTTACAATTTCATATGCTTACACCATTCCATCGGATTTTAATTCCGCTGATTCAATAGGTGTAATTTATGATAGTGGAAGTAATGATTTCGGTATGTTTTTCAGGAACAGAAGCATTGTAACAAATACAAATGTATTGGCTTTTAATAATGATATTCCATTAACTGGTGTTGTTCAAGCCACCTACCATTCTGACCAGAATCTGACAACATACACAAACATAACATTACAAACAAGAATAAGCAATGATACAGTAATATGGACACCATGGAGCAATCTTTATTACATTGGCGATGGCTCTGAAGTTGTGCAGGACGATTTTGCAAGATACATCCAATACAAAGCCAATTTTAAAACGCCATCTCCGTATAAAACGCCTTATCTTGAAAATGTCTCAATAAATTACACCGTGGATTTAATAGCTCCAGCAGTTAATGCTTCTATCAACAATACTGCTCCAAGATATAATGATGTTGTTAACATAAGCACTAACGCAAGCGACTTATCAGGATTAAGCGGCTGCCAGTTTATAGACAATCAAAGCAGCGGGGCAAAAAGGTACTTTAACATAACAATCTCAGGGGAAAATGACAAATGCTCGCAGAACTTCACTATTTCATTATTCAGAGGCAATGTAATTAACTTTACAGTTATTGTAAATGATACATTCAATAATAAAAATCAAAGCGAGTTTATAATAACAGTTGCAAACACACCGCCAAATGCCGCTGTATTAAGCTTGCCTTTATCAGGAAATATTTCATTTAATGAAACTACATTAAACTGGACTAATGGCACTGACATAGATAATGATGCTTTAACACATACTGTTTTTGTTTCAAAGTTCTATGATTTTAGCATTATTAATCAATCTTCTGTTGAGGTTGACCAAAACTATACAACACAAAACCTTACAGATGGTATATGGTTTTGGATTGTAAATGTTAGCGACGGCTTTGATACTGCGCAAAGTGCCATTAGAAATTTTACAATAGACGAAACTGGTCCAAATATTACCTTGATTATGCCATTGAATGCAAGCTTTTCAGCTGAAAGTAATGTAAATTTCACATTTAATGTGTCAGACCACATAGATGTTGCTAACTGTTCTTTGTATATAATAGATGCAGGAAACTCTGTGCTGCTTCCTCCTGTTAATAAGTCTGTAAATAAAAGCATTACTCAAAAATTCCAAAGAAGCTTAGGAGATGGAATCTATCCATGGTTTATAAACTGCACTGATGTTTTTGGTTTGCAGGAAACTTCTGTAGTATTTAGCGTAACAGTTGATACAGTTGCGCCTACTGTTGTTTTAACAGCCCCAGCAAACAATACTTGGGATATTGATGGCAACGTGCAAATGAGCTATACGCTAACTGACAATAATCCAAGTGCATGCCAATTATATAAAAATGATTCTGGCACATGGATACTAAACCAAACTGACAGCACACCAATATCTGGCACAAACAGCTTTAATGTGACACCGCTTAGAGATGGTCACTTTATATGGAATGTATTTTGTAACGATTCAGCAGGATTTTCTGACTGGGGCGGTAGCACTATTTCTTTAAATGAAAACTTTACGATTAAAGTTGACACTCAACCACCTAAGCTAAATTTCACTGGACCAACACCAAGTAATGATACAAATACAACTTTAACTACAATCACCATTAATGTTACATACCAAGAGAATAATTCAGATACAATAATATTCGACTTTAATGGTACTTTAAGGATAAAATCTTATACTGCTTCTGAGAACTTCACAAATGAAACTTATACAAATTTGCAAGGTGTTTATAGATTTAATGTTACTATAAATGATTCTGCAGGTCAAATAAATAAGACAGAAACTAGAATTGTTAGGGTAGATAGCATTGCTCCAAGTTTATTTTTAGAAAGCCCAGCTGGAACAAGCTACAACACTGATGGCTTTGTCATCTTTAAATATAATGCTTCTGATGCAACTCTTGGCATAAAGAACTGCAGTTTGTCAATTGATGGTATCATAAATATAACAAATAATACAGTAACTGAAGGAATTTCGCAAAACTTTACTAAATTTCTGCAAAATGGGACATACAACTGGAGCATTGAATGTATTGATTATGTAAGCAATGTAAATATTTCAGAAACAAGAAACATTACTGTTGACACAACGATTCCATTCCTGAGAAACGAAAGCGTTAATGTTACGCTACCAACTAACGTGCAAGAGAATGTATGCCTATATGTGATAGCAAACGACACATTTTCTGGAGTAGATACTGTAAGAATTAAGGTAAAAAAGCCAGTCTCAGGCTTAACAGATTCCATAAGCTTGTCTAACAGTTCCACAAGCTGCGCAAGCGGTGGTTATAATTGGTCAACTACTTTTTTGAATAATGAGGTTGGGAAATATATATGGAACATAACTAATATAACAGATAAAGCAGGCAACTTTAATGCTACATCTCCTGACAAAAAAGTAAACTGGTCTGCTCAATCAATATTTTTTCTAAATGTAACATTTATCGAACCTGTACTAAATTTTGAAATTAATGAATCTGAAGTTTCCTTAAATTACAGCTTTGTCATGACTTGCAATGTCTCATGCAGACCTGACTCATCTGGCAGCTGTAATGATGTCACTTTAATGGCAGAATACAACAATGAAAGCTTAGCACCAACATCATGGTTCTCAATTACAACCAAAACAACGCAATTAATAAATAAGATAGATAACCTAAGTTGCGGAAATCTCAACAATATAGCTCCAGGCAACTACTGCAACCAAACATTTAATATAAGTACTGGCATTAGCTATGGCAACAGCAACTTCAGCTTGAGATGCAGCGCTATTTCATCAAATGCGCCTTACAGTTTCTCTGATTTATTTGTGAATGGGACTGTAAATGACCATCCATTTGCAAATTTTACATATCCTCAAAATGGCTCATTTTTGAATAACATTGAGATATTAAATGCTTCTTCCAGTTATGATGACCAAAACTTAAGCATGTTCATTTTTGAGCTTGATGATAATATTGGTTTTAGTTCCCCATCCTTACTTTGCAACAATAACCAGTCAAATTGTACTTTTAATACCCTAACTCAAACTCAATGTCAAGAAGACTCGTGGAGTTGCTACATAAGACTAAATGTTACAGACAATGATAATTTAAAAAATAGCACTATCATACAAATACAGATTGATAATACCAATCCAACTGTAAGATTAGAAAAACCATTAAACAGTACTTGGAGTAATTCTGCAAGCAACGAATTTAATTACACAGCTTTTGACACTAATCTAGATGCTTGTACACTATACCATAATGAGTCTGGAATTTTTACAGCTAATGAAACTAACACAACAGTTGCTAATAATACATATGATATATTTACTGTCAACCTAAAAGACGGCAACTTCATATGGAATGTGCTTTGCAATGATACTGCTGG
>JBBSWR010000083.1:0-2132 GCA_038046185.1 Nanobdellota archaeon | reverse complement strand
TTCTGAGACTAGGCTGATGAAAATCTAAAGAAAAAAGATTTCACAGAGGCTGAAACAGTTGTCTTTTTATATTTCAAAAAGAATTAAACCATTATGAGCCCAGAAGATAAGAAAATCAACGATGAACTTATTGAGAAATACTCTAAACTTTTAGATGATCTCGCTCATGACGACTAGCTTCTAAAACCATTTTCACATATTTACAAGCCTTAAACCGATTTAATGATAATTATCTTCAAAATAATGGCGAATCCATGTTAATTTGAACCTAAAATGGGTGAGGGTATCTAACTGGTCTGACAAAACTCATTGTGAATATTATAATATGTTCTGTTCATCAAAAAAACTTTTTCAGCATGATTTCTAGATTGCCTTTGAAAACATTATCATTACCAGCATAACTAATTTCTTTTGCACGTTTTGTGATCTGGCTCTTTTTAATCTTGAATTTTTTAATACATGATTCTATGTCTTGCTCGTCTCTTTCATCCATCCTGGCAATTTTTGTAATGATTATATCTACCGGATCAAGTGCCCTCAGCTGTATGTTTTTCAATTTAGTCCTTATTGGTTTACTTTTATTCAGATAGTCTTCTGGAAGCATAGTGATAAACACCGCACCATCATGAAATAGATCAACCCTAAATCCAGGATTGACAATATTCTTTGCTTTTGTAAACTCGTCATAAAATTCTCCAGGAATTGTAAAGTCGACATCAATAGTGGATGGTTTTGCTTTCACTAGAGTCATTGCAGTTCCGCCTATTGCTACCATCACAATTTTACGACTTAGTTCTTTGTCAACTTCGCCTAGAAAATCAAGTAATTTTGTGTTATCAAGTGACATTATACAGCCTCAATTTCTCCTTCATGACCTTAGCGTTTGCTTTGATTTCTTCAATTTTCATGGCCTCAAGCAGTCTTATGGGCTCATCGATGTTAGTCATTCCATGTACAACAAGGGTTCGTAATGCTTTGAGAATACCAAATATTTTCCCTTCAAAGTTGTATCGTCGTGCTAAAAAGAGCAACAAGTCATAGCTTGTTTTCTTATTCTTTGCAAGGATTATTGGAATTGCATCCATCCTTCTTGCATCGTTGTGAAACATTATGGCGGATATGATGTATTCTATGCAAATGGGTTTGCCTTGCTTTATCTTTGGTCCAAATTCAATGTAACCAAATCTTGCAAGATTAAAGACCAGATCATCTTCATTTATCTTCGCCGGATGTATTTCATTTTCTTCTGCAATTATCATTGTTCCTCTTAAAATCTCGCCTCTTATTGACATCCAGAAGCCTTGTGGGTGCAATGTTGCTATCTTGCAGTGTAACATCTCCTTGACAGTATTACTTTCATTTGACTTTAATAGATCAAGAAACATTTCGTCATCTAAGATTAAATGATTTATTCTAATATTGTGTATTCTTTGAAGACTAGCCATTATGGTGTTAATTTCGATCTTTGTTTTCTCCATTTCTTTCTTGTTTGGGTATTTCATGTGAAACATAATTTCGGCTTTGTTCAGCTTTGCATTTCTCTCTGGATTCATCAAAGAGATAGACTTGATAAAAGATACATTGTATAGTAATGTGTCTATCTCCATCATCAGCATCTGCATCTCCTGCTTTTCTCTCAAAAAATATTGCTTTCTCATCAGTTCCATCTCTGCAAGCAAATCGATTAGTAGATAGTTCTCAAAATAGAGAGAGATTATGGAAGATCTTCCTGACTTTGAAAGTGTCATTATGTTGTCTTGAGTCAGATCGTGAATCTTTTCATGTATGTTTGCATAATATGCTCCTCCATACATCTCTCCAATTTTTCTAGTCAGTTCATGTATCGACGCAGGTCTGCCTAGGCTTCTAGATAGCACATCAAGTATTCTGTATGTTGTTTCGTCCATTCACTCACCTATAGTAATCTACTATAATATTATAGTTTTCTACTATACATATACGACAATCTACGCATGAATCCATATATCAAAGAATATTTTCTTAAAAATAAAATCAACATGCATACACAACATGAGAGACATACGTGTGGTGTAACACAGAAGTGCTGAGAGCATCTAACTGATCTGACAAAACTCATCCCCAACATTACATGACCGAGTATTACATTTGCC
>JBBSWR010000082.1:0-4241 GCA_038046185.1 Nanobdellota archaeon | reverse complement strand
ATATGCTCAACTTTTTTCTTCCCGTCAACAATAAAAACCTCGTTTGTGTCAACATCAAAGCCCGCATTTTTTTTCCCGACGTCATTTGCCACGATTAAATCAGAATCTGAGGATTTTAGTAGTTTATAAGCGCTTTCTACAAGTTCATTTTTTGAGAAATTATATTCAGCCTTGAACCCAACCAAAAATATCTTCTTATTCAATTTTTTAAGATTTTCAAGTATTTTTGTTGTTGGCGCTAGTTCAAGATGCAGTTCTTTATCGCTTTTTATTTTTTTATCAGCCTTATTATTAATTTCAAAATCAGAAACAGCGGCTGCATGGATAACAATATCAAAATTTTTAAGATTTTTTTTAATTTTATTAAACAGATCATTAACTGTAGAGAATTTTTCTTCATTTAAGTTATAGCGTGATTCGGCTGAATTATGCCCTCTCAGCAATAAAACATCAGCGCCCCTTAAGAACGCCTGTTCTGCTATCATGTTACCCATCTTTCCGGAGCTTTTGTTGGTAATCACCCTTACTGGATCTATTTCTTCAAAAGTTGCGCCAGCAGTCACAAGAATCTTTTTGCCTTTTAAATCATTTCTTTGCTTTATTAACAATTCGATTCTTTCAACAATCTTATCTAATTTTGCTAATCTTCCTACTCCCTTGTAGCCGCAGGCTAACTCCCCATACTCCGGCTCGGCAAAATGGTAGTTTAATTTCCTTAATTTTGAGACATTTTCCTGCGTGATGGGATTTTTCCACATCTTGACATTCATTGCAGGGCATATCAAGACTGGCGCGATTGTTGCCGTTATTGAAGTAGTCAATAAATCGTCTGAAATTCCGTTTGCAATTTTGCCTATTACATTTGCAGTTGCCGGGCAAATCAAAAACAAATCAGCGGTGTCTGCAAGCGAAATGTGATTTATAGGTTTATTCTTTTTAATATATTCTGCGAAGTTTATTCCTGGATGAAATAAATTTGTTTGCACTTCATTCCTGCTTGCATTTTCAAAATCCTTAATGTTGGCAAGATGGGTTGCAGCTTCCGTCATTATAACTCGAACATCAGCTCTATTTCTCCTCAGTTCTTTTATCAAACCAAGAACCTTATAGCATGCAATGCCTCCGGTTACTCCTATGACTACAGTTTTTCCGTTGAGATTTAAGTTTTTCATGTATTCAGGATAAAGAAATGTTGGTTTATAAAAGTTGTTAATATGCCTTAAAGGCCCATAACAGTTACAACAATCATTGAAAGCGATGCGAGGATTACAAGAGCGCAGCCGGACCACGTTATTATGTTAACCCATCTTTTGTTTGCATAATCCCCCATCAGCTTTTTGTCATTAATTAGCTTGAGGATTATTATAAGCAGGACCGGAAGTATCATTCCATTAATAAATTGCGCAAGAAGTATTAAATAAATTAAATTCATGCCGGGCATTAGTACTATTCCTGCCGATATTATAATCATAAAAAGCATTATTATATAGAAATTTTTGGCATTGCCGAATTTTTTATTAACTCCGGATTCCCATCCAAATGCTTCGCATAAATAGTAGGATGTTGACAACGGAAGAATAAAAGCGCCAAACAATGCAGCAATAAAAAACCCACCTCCAAAAAGGTACAGTGCATAGCGGCCAGCCAGCGGCTCAAGGGCCTTGGCTGCGTCAACTGCATCATTTACCATTATCCCGTTTGAAAACAGCACAGCAGCGCAGGTTATGATTATAAAAAATGAAATTATATTTGTAAAGGAAGATCCGACTATGACATCCCACCTGCTGTACTTGTATTCAGCTTTTTTTATCCCCTTTTCCACTATTGATGATTGCAGGTAGAACTGCATCCACGGAGTTATTGTCGTCCCTACCAGCGCTATAAGCAAAAAAATAAAAGATTTGTTGAATTGTATTGTAGGGACTATTGCGCTGCTAAAAACTTCCCCCCAGTTCGGCTTTGCCATAAACCCAGAAATGATATACGCAAAATAAAATACAATGAGAATGAGAAATATTTTTTCCAGTTTCTTGTAATTCAGCTTTACTATCAAAAACCAAATTATTATGGCAGTAAGCGGCACCAGAATAAACCTGCTCAAGCCAAACAATTCTCCCGCAGCGGCAATTCCCGCAAATTCAGAAACTGTGACAAACAAATTTGCAATCAACAACCCAATCATTATAAAAAAAGTAGTCTTTACTCCAAAATTCTCCCTTATCAGGTCAGAAAGCCCTTTTCCGGTTACAGCTCCGAGCCTTGCAACCATCTCCTGGACAATTATCAGAAGAATTGTAATTGGTATCAATGTCCATAGCATCGTTAGGCCAAAATTCGCACCCGCAACAGAATACGTTGCTATTCCTCCGGCATCATTGTCCGCAATTGCAGTAATGATTCCGGGACCAATAATTCCAAGAATGAAAAGGATATTCTTCCACTCAAACTTTCTTTGAGTTTCCATTTTGCTTTGCCTTTGTCTTCAACGGCACAAATTTTTCTCTCCTCAATCTTTTTGGTATATACCCTTCCAATACATCGTCTGCCTTTACTATTCCCCTCAGAATTCCTTCCTTGTCAACAACTGGCAGCAGATATAAATCGTATCTTGCCATAATCCTTGCAGCAGTCTCTTTTGTGCTTGTGTCCCTTGCATACACAACCTGCTTTTTCATGAAATCTGCAACATTGCTTTTTGGGTCCGCTGTAAGCAAAGCCCTTAATGATAAAACCCCAATAAGGTGGTTATCTTTATTGACGACGTAAAGATGGTATATCTTGTCAGATGACGGCTTGAGCTGCCTCAGCAAATCAATCGTCTTTTCTGATGTGTAATCTTCCGGAATTGCAATGAATTCAGTTTTCATTATCGAGCCGATTGACTCGGGGTAATAATCCAGGATTTTTCTTATCTTTGCAGATGTTTCTTTCCTCATGGACTTCAGAATTTCCTCAGCCTTATGTTTGGGCATCATGCTTATGATGTCCGCAGCCTGATCGTGGGGGATATTTTCAAGCAGCTCTTTGACTTTTTCTATCTTGAAGCTCCTGAGCACGGAGTCCTGGACATTTTCTCCGGCTTTTATCAGAGTCTTTGCAGCTTTTTGGGTATTAAGGCTGTTGAACACCAGGATTCTTTCCGTATGGGTCAAATCTTCCATGATATCTGCAATATCCTCCGGATGCAGGTCCGCAATCTTGTTTTTCTGCAGTTTTAAGTGCAAATCGTGAACTTCCGGCTCAAGCCTTTCAACGGATTTCCAGGGTATAATATCCTCCTTTATTTTAGAAGAAACCAACCCAGTAATTTTTTCGAATCCCAGCCTCCTCATCAGGCTCAAGGATCCCACGCTGACTGCAACGATAGAAAATTTGCCGTCAATTTTTCCCAAAATCACGTCATTGACCCGGACAATCTTGACGCCGTCAACATCTATAACCTGCTTATCGAGAATGTCGCCCACAAGAACTTCCCTGTCTTTCATGAAGAATTGGGTGATGGCATCAACCGGGGAGTTCAGGTGGATGCTTATGAAAGTTTTGTTTCCTTTTTTATCCTGCATGAACTCCTTGACAAAAGCCCACGGAATCTTTTTCCTGTACCTGTTTTCGTCCTCATAAATCAGGTGGGTTATTTCAGCGTATTTTGTGCCGTCGACAAAAACAAAGTCAGTGAGCCTGCCAAGGCAGTTACCCTTTAAGTCATAGACTTTGTCACCCCTTAATTCCGTGAAATGAACCATCCAGCAAAAGACACACTAATGATATAAATAGATTGCGATTTTCATTCAGGAGTTTTTAAAAATAATATAAGAATTCTTATCTAATTTAAATTATTTCAATGAAAGCTATTCTCATCAGCAGGAAATTTTCCTTCCATGACCTCTTTTGCATAATTTTCAAAAGCAACTTTCATTTCATTTCCTATTTCAGCATATCTTTTCAAAAATTTTGGCTTAAAGTCGCCATACAAGCCCAGAATGTCATTTGTAACAAGAACCTGCCCGTCGCAGTGGATTCCTGCACCGATTCCTACAGTAGGTATTTTTATTTTTTCTGTAATTGTTTTTGCTAGTGATAATGGAATGCATTCCAGAATTAATGAAAAACATCCTGCCTTGTCAAGCTCAATCCCCTCTTTTAATATTTTATCCGCGCTTTCCATATCCTTTCCCTGAACTTTGAAAGTTGTTATTGTCTGCGGCGTTAACCCGATGTGCCCCATCACTTCAATTCCGTTT
>JBBSWR010000081.1:0-6428 GCA_038046185.1 Nanobdellota archaeon | reverse complement strand
CAAATATAATGGGACATTTTTTGCAATTCCGTCCGTGAATGAAACATAAGCTGGAACTATTTGGCTTTCAGGATTTTTTAGCTCATTTTCCTGGTAATTAGGCGCGCCAGCTGGCTCTATGAATCCTCCCTGCAAACCTATCCTGTTGAACAGCGCGTCATCGCTTACCATCTTTAGGCAGGATATGGCGTATGCTTTCACTATGCCAGCATCAGAAGGCTTTGTATTCTCGGCAACAGCGTTTTTGGAAGCTGATTTTACGCTGTATTTTGCCAAAGAATAAAAAATTCCAACAAGTATCAGTAATACTACTCCAATTATGAGAAATATGGCAATCTGCCCTCTTTTTTGCATTAAACTCATTTAGAAATTTTATTTATTTAAATTTAACTAATTTTTATTGTGTTTTCAATAATCTTTATTAATAGCTGTTCTTTTCTTGAGTATTATGAAGACGATAAAGGTCAAAGTTTTTGTAGACAGGGAAAATAAAAATATTAAGATTGAATTAGACAATAATTTCTCAGTCTTGGGTTTGTTAAAAAAATTAAAAATAAATCCCGTAACTGTAATTGTCTCAAGAAACAATGAATTAATTTTGGAAGATGAAAAATTAAATGACCAGGATGAAATAAAAATTTTGTCTGTGATTTCAGGCGGTTAAAAATAAAATTATAATCAAAATTATAATCAAATTGGATAATATAAATAGAATTTAATCAATTAAAATTCATCAGCTAAAAAATATTTAAAATATAAAATAAAAATCAAACCCAAAAAATGCAAATAAAAATCAATAATAAAAATTGCTGCAGTGAAAAGCCGGTTATTCAGTTAACTGCCGGTGAAAAGCTCTGCAAGAGCCATTTTAACGAATACTTTGAAAACAAAGTTTTCAAGACAATAAGGCAGTTTGATTTGCTCGGAAAGGAAGAAAATCTGGGAGTTGCCCTGTCCGGCGGAAAGGATTCCCTTACCGTATTGGCTATTTTAAATAAATTATCAAGGCAAAATCCAAAAATAAAAATAACTGCAATTGCAATTGACGAGGGAATTGCAGGCTACAGGGATAAAACACTGGACACGGCGCAAAAGTTCTGTGACGAAAATGGAATTCAACTAAACATTTTCTCATACAAGAAAGAATTTGGCTTTACTTTGGATAGAATGCTTAAAATTTTGAATGTTAAGCCCTGCAGCATCTGCGGTGTTTTTAGGAGATACTTGCTGAACAAAAAATCGAGGGAATTAAAATTAACAAAATTGGCAACAGGCCATAATCTTGATGATGAGGCGCAATCGATAATGATGAACCAGATGAAGAATAATATTGGCGCGTCTGCGCGCCTGGGCCCAAAAGTTGGAATTATTAATGATGATAAATTTGTGCAGAGGATAAAACCCCTGTATTTATGCATGGAAAAGGAAGTAACAACTTATGCTTTCATAAACGGATTATTGGACAAATTTAACGAATGCCCTAATGTTGTGCATTCTTTCAGGGCGCAGGTAAGGGACATGCTCAATGGCATGGAGCAGAAATTTCCAGGCACAAAGCATGGGATAGTTAACTCATTTTTGGAAACACTCCCAATGCTTAAGGAAAAATTCAGGGGCGAAATGGTTCAGGTTTGCCAAAAATGCGGCGAGCCGAGCGCAAATGATGTGTGCAATGCGTGCGCTTATCTGGAAAGATTAAAAAATAAAAAATTAACAATTTGAATCTTAAGATTTCTTTTTACTATTTAATAGTAGTGTTTGAATAACAAGCTTTTTATATTAGTAATCGTTCTCTACTACAAAATGCCTGCTAGACAATTATTTGTTGAAAGTTTAGATGACGAGCAACTTCTGGAAGTAAGAAGGAGATTTACTAAAAGGTATAGCAACAAGAGAGCCATCCCCACTAATAGGAAGTTAAGAGACTTGCTAGAATCCAATAGAAAACTGCTTCAGAGATTGAATGTGGCACCTGAGCAGCTTGCAGACAGGATTGATTCGCTTGTCGGGCAAGCAAAAACCATAGCTGAAGTTACACGATCTTATAGCCAGAGGGAAGAATATCTTCGTGCAGGTGTTGCCTTGGCAAATGGATTTCGCGTTTCCGAAGATCCTTGCCGTTGCCAAGATAGTTGCCCTTTTTCTGAAGAGACAAGATATACTGAGACTTGCGGTTACACATCAAGAAATTATGGAATTCAAGGAAAGGGTGAAGAAGTTACTTTTACCGCTTTAATGCCCCATTTACTAAGAGATCACCATTTCACGGTTTTCCACCCGCGTCATGACGATCAAGGAGCTCTACCCTTAGAGTATGTTGTTAGAGCTTTAGATGTCAAGCCCGGAGTTGATTATACTCCGAAGAGGGTTACTTTAGTAAATTGGGTATCTGATTTGGGTAGATATAATTCAGCAGCTGGAGTAAGATTCGGGCCTTTTTCATTAAGAGAAAGGTTTCCGGGAAGACAAGAGCTTGTGGAAAATCCTGACACGGAAATTGAAGTTGCTGAAGGAGTAACTTTCTATAGAAAGGGAGACCTTGGCTTGCTTGTATGCAGAAAGGATAATGTTCCACTGCCTTCTGGGGAAGTTCGTATTGGAGAAAGCACGTTAAAAGATAGATTTTACAAAATTGGCAGGTTGGCAGTTGTTGACCCTTACCAGCTTATATCTGATTCAAATGGAAAAAGTTTAAGTAAAGGCCAACTTCCACTTAAGCCAAAGCGAACAGTATACATTGTTGGCTAATAAAATAACGACGTTTCCATAATTCTTATCATGACACCTCGCAAAACCTTATACATCATTGCTTACGAGCATTTTTCTGAACATACTTCGCCTTCTGATTTTGCGAGAATTGACAGAAGCCTGACAACATTTTCTGATTTGGTTGCAATTATTACTAAAGAAATGAATGTAACGTGTTTCTTTGATGATGGGCTTACTCATCAGAACAAAACATCATCCCAAAATTTATTAGAGGGACTTGCAGCAATTCCACGAGAACAAGCTAAAGGAGAGTATGCTGGATTGGCAAGCAGACACTTACGTCCATCTGAATTTAAACTAATGTATACATTAGCCGATGCTAGAAGAGAAGGAATCGATATAAATTTTTGCCCCACCGAAGTTAGCTATTTTAATAATAATTATCTACTTCTTGCAGCATATGCCGGATTATCCCCAAAAGAAGCTAAGGCAATGTTAAAAGAGATGCGGAGAACTGGTAAACTTAGGATGCCCGAAATGGAGTTATTTGCGATTCCACACTTAGCTCAGGCAGTTATAGGTGTCCGTGACGGACATATTTTAAGAAATTTTAGAAGATATTCTTCAGGCCAAAATATTTTGGGAATTGGGTTGGCACATAAATTAGAAAAACTAAAAAGAGAGCCGGGAGTGGATTGTTATCCCATTGCCATCGGCGATTATGATATTTCAGGAAACTCAGTGGAATGCAGGAACATCAATGTGGTTTGCGGCACGCTCCCCCTTCCCTTACAAGGACAAGTTAAATTATATCTTACATCTTCCGGAATTGAGGATAGAATATTCTATGTCAGTTCACGCCCGAAAGATTAAAGAATAATTGGCTTATCCAAATTCTTATGCAAACTTGGATATTTTTTGTTCTTCTGGCGCAGATCATGTGGGCGTTCTGCTCGATGATTGATAAGAATGTAATCTCTAAGGGGTACCTGACAAACCCTTTGGTGTATATCGTGCTAAACGGAGTGTCAAACTTGTCATTGTTCCTGCTGCTGCCTTTCTTTAAATTCAGCCCGCTAAGCTTTATCGATTTTTCGGCTGCCCTTGCTTCAAGTGTTTTGGCATTTGTAGGTGTAATGCTGTATTATGAGGCGGTTAAGTATGAGGAAATATCAAGAATTACTATGCTTTATCCTTTTACTCCTCTTTTCGTCATTATTTTATCATTCTTTTTTTTAAGTGAGTCCCTATCCATATACAACTTGTTTGGCTTTGCATTGCTGATTGCAGCTGGGCTGATTGCAGCCTATCATAAATCAAAAAAAATTTTCAGGCTGAACAGGGCTTTTTATCTGATGGTTGGCTCGACATTTTCTATTTCAATTGCATACATAACGGCAAAGCACGTCTTTATGGTTACAGATTTCTGGAGCGGCGTCCTGTGGCTGAGGCTGACCGGATTTTCCGCTTTTCTGGTTCTGCTTATTCCGTCAGTAAGAAACAATTTTGTAAAATCATTCAGAAAGATGAGGCCGGCAACAAAAAAACTGCTCGGCTTTAAGGTCACAATTGATGCGATTGCTTTTACTATTTCTGATTATGCAATACTGCTCGGACCTGTTTCCCTTGTGGCTGCCCTGAGCAATGCCTCGGCGCCGCTATTTACTTTTGCGCTTGCCTTGGTTTCAACATTATACCTGCCAAGCTTTGTCAGGGAAGACACGCATAGGGAAAATATTTTGATGAAATTAATTGCGCTGCTGTTTATAATAATAGGAATAATTTTCATTAATTTTTAATTGTTCATAGAAACGTTTATATATCAACATCAGTTAATTTTTTTGATGGCGGAACAGGCTCAGGAAACTAAAACCGAAAAAAAATTTCAAATCCAGCATGACAGGCCGAACTGCATAGGCTGCGCTGCATGCGCCGCTGTAGCCCCTGATTTCTGGGAAATGAACGAGGACGGCAAGTCCGATATAATTGGCTCGGTAAAAAAAGACGATGAAACTGAAGAGCTTGACATTGATGAAAAGGATTTTGCCGCAAACAAGGAAGCTGCAGACTCATGCCCTGTTAATGTAATTCATATTATCAATAAGGAAACAAAGGAAAAGTTAATTTAATTTGGCTAACATTTTTATAATGTAAACTGTTTCTTAGCTGCATGGGTATTAATCAATGTTATCACATGAATTATGTTATGCTGGCATCCCATTTACATGACATAACCCACGAGAGCGTAAAGCCAGAAATTCTTGAAAAAATCGGCGCGATATATTCGGAATCTCAACTGATGCTGGTACCCGGTGCTTTGTCAGGCCGCTGTGGTTTGATTTTAGGGAAAGACGGCTTAATACATCATTTTGCAGAATTCAGATTGAAGCATAAATTCAGCACGGAGCAAGGGCATGTCTTCGAAACGCTGACTTCTCGTTCCATTTCTGATGATGACGGCATGGGGCTTGAATATGCGATACGCAATGCATTATCCAAATTGGTTTTTCTTGCTGAAAATCCGAAAGCAAAAGCAGAAGATTACGAGAGAATTGAAACATTATGCCAATCGGATTTGACTGTTTAAAGTAAATTTTATAAACTTACAAAATAATTAATTTATATGGCTAAGTGCCCAAAATGCAGCTCTAAAGATATCAAATTGTTAAGCTATTTAGGCATAACTGTAATCAAATGCAGCAAATGCGGCTTTGATGAAAGAATTGTTTATGATGTTTATCCTGAGCAGAAAACAAGCCAGAAAGCGAAGGGAAATTATTCTGTCTACAAAACTGGCGGAAGCCAAAGGGCAAGAAAGAAATAAGCAATTTAATTGATAATAATTTTAAAGGTGATACTTTTGGATTTTAAATCGGCAATAAGCAAATTCACAATCTACCAATATGTGTCTGCTTTCCTGATAATTTTAACTTTAGCAAGCGCGTTTTTTTATGGATTTGGCGCATCGGCCTTAATTCCGGTTTTGATTGCAGTTTTAACAGCGACAATTCTGGATTTGCTGATTAATTATTTTAGATTTAAAATGGTAAAATTTCCATATTCCGCTTTTATTTCAGGATTATTTATCGGCGGCTTATTGACTCAGAATTTATCATGGTATACTTATGCTATTGCTGGAATAATTACAATAGCCTCAAAGCATCTTTTAGCTGTAAATCACCGCCATATTTTTAATCCGGCGAATTTTGGGGTTTTGCTGGTATTTTTGATTTTCAAAGCCCCAAATACATGGTGGATTTCTTCCCCCTTTTATTTGATAATTTTGTTTGGGCTTTTTATTTTGTGGAGATTAAAGAGATTTGATTTGGGACTGAGTTTCTTGTTAACTTATTATTTGATTCATTTTTACTTCTTATTGAAGGATGTTTCGCCGCTTCAGCATTTTTCAAATATGGTTGCGCAGGGCGGAACAATCTTCTTTTTTACTATGTTCATGCTGCTTGAGCCAAAAACGCATCCTGCTGCGAGAAAGCAAAGAATATTTTACGGAATTCTGGCTGCTTTGATGCTGATTGGAATTGAAATCTACAATCCGCTGTTCGGAATTCCTTTTGTGCTTGCTGTTGCGAATTTGTTTGTACCTTTGCTTAACAGGATTAGTTTTGAGTTTAGAAAGAAAAACGCAGAGAATGCGCCCCAACAATCAATATAAAAACCTTTATATATAAGTTACCTATACAATAGCTTAATTCTAGTTT
>JBBSWR010000080.1:0-5324 GCA_038046185.1 Nanobdellota archaeon | reverse complement strand
CTTTCGGGTTTAGGTGGGCCAGCACAACGTGCGCATTTGTGACAATATATCCGTCCGGAGAAATTACAAATCCCGTTCCGCTTCCTCCATTCATAACCTGCTGGGTTAAAAGTTTTGCGCTTGTTCCTGTGTCCCTTACAATCTCTAAATTTTCTGCATTTGCAACTACATCGGCGCCAGCTTGCGCGTTGGCGCCTACTCTAGTATAAACTACAGTTCCAACCTGAGGATGCGAAAGCGTGAGAGTGTTTGCTGAAAGGGTATAAGTAAACTGAAACGTTGCTGCTGCTGGTAAAGTGTACGTGGCCACCAGAATATTTCCCTGCAGTGTGTAAGTTCCGCTGAAAACTCCATTTTGCTGGCTGCTGCCGCTGAATCTTCCGTCTGCCGTGAAAGTAACAGTTTCAATATTGGATTGCCATGTTCCAACAATGCTGCCAGTCTGTGCAGCGCCCCCTCCCTGAACCATGGTAAAGGAAGGCATTACAGCTGTCCCGGTCACTATTGATTTTATGAGAACAATTGCAGCTTTGTCTTTCTGCGCTGTCTGGGTGATGATTCCCGGCATTTTGTCCGGCAGCGAAACTGCATACCCACTCACGTCAAAATCGCCTGCGGCAAAAGCCGAAAAAGAAAAAATGCTGAAAAACATCACTAGTGCAACAAAAACAGAAAACAACGCATTTTTCATAATATCGCCTCTTTTATTTGAATATTGATAAAATGATGCTATGGTTTCATTCCTTAAAACTTATCTTTTTAAACTTTTCTAATGGCGTTTGGAATTCAGCTGGCAAATAAAACAATTAACTTTAAATATTTCTTAATAACACTTAATCCCTGATTTGAAAATGAAATCAATGATGAAATGCCCTTTATGCGGAGCCGAAATAGGAGCGAAAGAAAGCTACTGCCCTGAATGCGGGGAAACCCTTAAAAAAGATTAGAAACAGTTTTGCTTTTTCTTGATTGTGCGGTTAAAATGGATGAAAAGGAAACAAAAAGGAGCCTGAAATTTTCAATTTATGACGGCGCAGCTTTTGCCGTAATGGACGGGATGACTGCTTCTTTTCTGGCGCCATTTGCAGTTGCATTAAATGCTTCAGTAAATCTTATTGCGGCTTTGAGCTACATCCCGCAGTTATTGGGCGCATTTGCCCAGCTTTTATCGGCAAAAATTGCAGAGATGTTCCGCGACAGGAAAAAAATCCTTGTGATAGGCTCATTTGTGCATGCAATTTTTTGGATTCCCCTGCTTTTAATTCCGTATGCAACCCCCAACCAAAAATACCTGCTGGTGGTTTATGTAGCTGTTCAGACCATTTTTCTTCAGATTATGCTGCCTATCGGCAACTCTCTTCTGGGAGACATAGTTCCGAAATATGAGAGGGGCAAATTTTTTGGATTTAGAAATAAAGTAATAGGATTAATCTCCTTTGCCTCCGCGCTTTCAGCTGGCCTGATTCTGACTTATATTTCCCCAAAAAATATTTTTCTGGGCTTTGCAATACTGTTTTCTTTTGCTTTCATTGGGAGGTTTCTTTCTGGAATTTTTAAAATATTCATGGCCAATCCGGCTCCTGACTTCGGGCATGAGGAAAAATTTTCTATTGTTGATTTCGTCAAGAGAATGGACAAAACCAATTACGGGCATTTCGTAAAATATCTCACTCTGTTTAAATTTGCAACAAATATTGCAGCCCCTTTTTTTATATTGTACATGCTGAGAGACCTGCATTTCACTTATCTTCAATTTACAATTATTACGGCTTCAGAGCTGATTGCAAGTTTTATAGCAATGGGAATCTGGGGCAGGCTTATAGACGAGAAAGGAACCAAGTTTGTTCTTTACGTGAGCGGGCTGCTCACCCCGCTTATTCCGCTATTTTGGCTATTTTCCGGCAATTTTTATTACTTGCTGATTGTGGACGCTTTTTCAGGAGTTGCCTGGGCCGGGTTTAATCTAAGCTCTTCGAACTTTATATTTGATTCAGTCCAGCCTGAAAACAGGATAAGGTGCATCTCTTATCATAAATTTTTTGAGGGTATTGCGCTGTTCATCGGGGCAGTTCTTGGCGGATTTTTGATAAATTATGTTCCAGCATGGATTTTTATTTCCAGCATCCCTTTTGTTTTTTTAGTATCTGGAATCTTAAGATTAATTGTTTCTTTGATTTTATTGCCGACGCTTAAGGAAGCGAGATTAATAGAAATGGGCGTGGGGCATTCATTTTTCAAGAGGTATATCACGATACGGCCGAGTGAAGGCCTGGTTTTTGAAGTCATAGGAAAATACCACAGGCACGAGGAAGAGCAGCACCGGCAAAAAATAATGCGGAAGCCGCAGAAGCAAAAACCGGATTTAAAAGATAAGGATATTTACAAAAAAAAGCTTTTGAAATACATTGACAAGGATATTTCTCCAAAAAGAGAGCAGCATGAGATAATGGATATGCACGACATAGAGCATATTACGGAAGAGATTGAGAAAGGGAAGAGCAGAAAATAAGCAATTATAAATCAGATAAAAATTGTTCAATTAATTTATTAATCTTTTTTGAATTTCTGATATTATTGTCGTGCGTGGCATTTTTTATAACAACCAGCTTTGATTTTTTAATTCTTTTATTCATGTGCAGTGCGACACCCATTGATGTTTTATGGTCTTTTTCTCCCTCAATCAGCAGGCACGGAATCTTAATCTTGGCGAGAATCCTAGACTCATCAAATTCTAGCATCCCTTTGAGGCACGATAACAAGCTGTCTAATGGGGTGTTTTCTGCTCCCCTGATGAAATAAAAGAAATCCGAGCGGTTTTTCAATCTTGAGAATTCAACTTCTTTAAAATGCTTATTTTGCAAATGCCTATTTCCCAATATGCGTGTTAGCAAGTGTTTTGTTAAATTGGTTAATTTAAAGAATTTTAATATTGGCATATCTTTTAAGGGATTTTCGTATGTTGTATCAATCAAAATCAGGCATTTGGCTGCGGAAGGAAATAATTCTGCAAACTTTAACAAAATCATTCCTCCAAATGAATGGCCTACTAATATTGGATTCCTTATTTTATTCTTGGTTATTATTTGCTGTATGTCTTTGGCAAAATTTCCTATTTTATAGGCAGACAATTTTATGGGCTTGCCTGACATCCCATGCCCCCTTAAATCCGGGGCGATGGTGCAGTAATCTTTTTTAGAAAAAAATTTAACCTCCTTATCCCAAACCGTATGATTATGCGGCCATCCGTGCACGAAGATTATAGTATCTTTTTTTCCTTTATGGTATGCATAATGAATCTTTGTATTATCAAATGAATTTATGGCAGGCATGTCTCGTATAGGAGTTATGTGATATATAAAACATTCCATAGGCCATTGCTTTAGTAAAAGGCAAGAATTTTGGCTGTATCCTTTTTTCATGCCAACTTTTATAAACTGGAGTTTATTCTGAATACTATTGCAAAATTCTGATAATTAAGATTTTGTGCTTGAAAATGACTACAATAAAAGTTAAAGGATATGAATTTGCTGTTGCAGCTACTAAGGACTCTTTCGACAGGAGGGCCCTGCAGTACAAGAATAAAATTATTACCTCCTTGGGTAAGATAGGGCTAAGTGAAGATGATATAGAAATAGAAATTAAGCCCGTTGCGTTTAAAAGCGCGCCTGCGTCTGCTTCATGGTATCTAAGCGGGAATTACCTTCACTACAGCTATAAATCTGCCCGCAAATATGTTGAAAATCTTTATGTTGTTCTTAAGGTGATTGAGCTTGAAGTTGATGCGCTGCTTTCCGGGCAAAAAACTCCGGAAGAGTTCATCGGTGAATTTTCTGAGGAGAAGGATGTAGAGCACAGGCGCAAAGCGGCGCGGGAAGTTTTAGGGGTTGACGCCGAGTCCATAGATTTGCAGCACATTGATTCAAAGTATAAAGAACTGGCAAAACAGTATCACCCGGACGTGCCAGGCGGGGATACGGAAAAATTCAAGGAAATAAACCATGCCCACAAAATTTTAAGAAGAGAATTACAATAATTTTTTTGTGAATTAACGCTTCCTTAATATTTCCAATATTCTGTCCAGCTTTTCGTTTATTCTCTCAAGTTCTGAATTGTTTTGAGCAGGGGCGCCTGATTCAAACCTTTTGGACTCTCCTGATTCAAATCTTTCATTTTTTCTGAAACAATTGCTGCAGTAAACAGGCTTTTCTCCTGACGGCTTGAAAGGAACTTCGCATTTTTCACCGCATTTGTCGCAGATTGCGCTGTGCATTTCCTTTTCAAATTCAGATCTTCCAAAGCTGCTTCTTCCGGGCCTGTCCGAGCCTCTGCCGAATCTTCTTGGGCCTCCGTAGCCGGATCTGCCTGAATCTCTCCTTCCAAAATCCCCTTCTCTCTTAAATCGTACCATGTTATAATCTTAGAGGATATATTCTCATTTATAAGGTTATGGTAAGAATTTGAGTGAAAGAAAATACGATCATGGATTTAATAATACTAGGCGAATAAAATAACCCACTTACACCACCAAAACCAAAAAATATTTATTCTTCCTTCTAAAGTAGTGAGTTAAAATGCCAGTAACTTCATTATACGCCTGTTCAAGATGCAAAAGGGAATTTAATTTTAATAATATTAAGTACGACGAAAATAAAAAATTAATCTGTGTTGAATGCCTGGAAAAGAAGCAAAAATTAATTAAAAAACAGTTGGCCAAAGAAAAGCCGGAAGACAACAGGCCGATAGACTTTATTTGTGTCAGTTGCAGATTTAAGTTCTCGATGAAGAAAGATTCTCAGCAGAATTTCAAGTGCCCGTACTGCGGCAAAACGAAATTAATGGTAGTCAAAAAATACAAAGATGAGAACGATTTGATTAATGACTCGATGGATTCAAGGTTTGACCATTAATTCTTTACCACTATTTAATGAACTTAACTTCTAAAATTTTTGTTTATAAACCCATTTATTTCTTTACTATACTGAAAATAATTCTCTTTTCTTTTAATGCTCAATACCATACCAGTATACGAAAACGTTACATTTATATACTAGTTCATATATTAAAACACCAAGATTTTATTAGAAATTTGACAATTTGGGAAAAAACTTTGAGGTGAATAAGAATGGGAATGGATTTTGTTATCGAAAGCGCGCTTAAGCAAAGCGTAGCGCAAACCGACGATTTACAGATCGGCCATGCCAATATTAAAGTCATTGGCTGCGGTGGCGGCGGCAGCAACATGGTAAGCTGGCTGTACAAAAAAGGAATAAGGGGAGCTGAAATAATTGCCTGCAACACAGACAAGCAGCACCTTGAAATCACAG
>JBBSWR010000079.1:0-2622 GCA_038046185.1 Nanobdellota archaeon | reverse complement strand
CCGAAAATTTCGGCTCCAAAGCCTGTTGTTTTGTCCGACGAAGAGGAAGAATATTTTTCAAGGCAGCTGAGAAGGATACCTTAACTTATTTTTAATTTGCCCCGTGATGATGAAATCCCTTTGTTGCTGGGCCTAAGTTGGTAGATGAAACTGGGTTATCAATACCTGGGAAATCCGTATTTGAATCTCTTATATTATAACTTATTTTATAGTTCTGCCTGAAAACTGTCCCAAAACTGCTTGGGCCCTTCTGCCTTACGGTCAATCTCACCCAGTCATAGTTCGTTTTAAGCGAGTACCCTAATAAAGCAAAGACTAATTGGTTAGAATATTCTGAAATAAATTCTCTTTGCCTAGTATTTACTGCTTCAGCGCCGACAGACACCTCGATATTAACAGTTTTATCGCTTTGTTTAGCGATAACCTCTAAAGGTATAACCATCGATTCTGGCTCTATCGAACGATCGTCCAATCTGCGCTGGAGCCACGAGTCTGTGGACAAGTGAGCACGTTCTATAGCATCAGCCAGTTCTAGTCTGCTTATCATTTTATTTTTTAAATTTTAAACTATCCATATCATCGGATTTCCGAGGAAAAACGTAATGATGAAAGCAATCAAAAAGCTCGGAACAAAAGGAATGCCTTCCTTTATTAAAATCTTTCCTACTTTCTTTTTACTGTAGAGCTCTATGAGCCTTCTTATTTGTTTTTTTTCTATGCCCAAATCCTTTGGGCCTGTGATGTACTCCTTGTTGTAATAAATATCTTTCACAATCCAGTCTCCCTCGGTTAATTTTGACGGCTCTACCAGTTTGTACATTGAGGATTTTTCTATGGCTCTTACAAATGCCCAGAGATAAAATGTTGTTAAAATCATGAATGCAAAAGATAAAATCAGGATTTTGATATAACTGATTTTTATAATGAAAAATGAAATAACTGACAGAACAGTCAATGCCAGAATAATCAGCTTAATTTTTTCTGATTTCTCCTGCGATAAAACTTTTTTGAATTCTTTCCTGAATTTCTGCCTGTTCTTGTATGCAAGATAAAAGCTCCATAACAAGCCATAAATTGCGCCTGCGAATAATGCGTTAATCAGAAACCCAAATAAAAATTCTGAGGAAAACGAGCCGATATTAATTCCTATTGCAGCGCCCAACCCCATAATCATCTTGCTGTCTCCGCCGCCCCACTGCCCGGCGTAAAACATTATATAGGCTATTCCAAAGAAAATTATTAATCCGAGAACGCTGTTGATTATATAATATGGGGCCTGGTATATTGCTGAAAACAATAAATTCAGCCCGATTCCCGCGCTTATCAGCCCGTAATTAACCCAGTCAGGCACTTCACGTGTTTTCAGGTCGGTGACTGAGCCGATAAGAAGAACAATAAATGACAGAGTAAATGTTATTAAAGCGGGCACAAAATTTGGAACAAGCCAGTTGTAAATCATCTTATTGCCAGAATATTAAATTGTATATAAATTTATTTAAATGTTGAAGGTTTTGTAAAATTTTTATTTTCCAGAAGCTTTGAAGATACGGGGAATTATAAAATTAGCTTCTGTAATTTAACCTGAAGTTTTTGAATTAAGGATAAATAAGATTCCTAATATTTACTTGCAGGCAGACACAAGTTAATAATACTCCTAAAATTGGAAAGATAATCCTAGTTTCTGTTGAGAATGAGGGGGATAACATCAGAAGGATGTATTTTACTCTGGATTGATTTATATTTTAATCTTCATATTTATTTAATCGTATTCTTTCAACTTGTGTCGCACACTTGTGAGCTATCTCACTTAATTTATCTAAAGTTTTTTTCATAGAATCCAATCTTTGCGCATAATATGGTCTTAAAATAAAAATTTGTTCATTAAAGGCTTTATGTAATTCACCATAAGCATACTGATACTCAGCCAATAATCTGTTAAACCCCCCTAAAAAATCTGAATACTCCCTTAAGAATCTATCTTTCACTTGCGGTTCTTTTTCCCCCTCATTAATTTGTGCTTTAATGTAGGAATCAGTATAAAGGTCTAGTGGAAAATAGTATTGTTCATGCATAAATACCGCAAGGTATATATCGTTTGCGCCGACATGAACAAATTTTCCATTACTAGAATGTAGAAATGTATCCAGTTGAGTGCAGGTAGCTTGTACTGTTTTAATCAATGCATCATAAACAGCCTTAGCTTCTTTTAATTTTGACAAGATACTTTTTAAAGTGACAAATTCTTGGTCTAATTTTTCCTGAGAATCTCTATAATTCGACCTAATGAGTTCTAGCTTAAACCGCTCACCAGCAACATTTTCAACTCTTTTAATAGTTAATTTTAACTCAATACTGCTTGATTCGACTATGTTTTCTTGATCCTGAATTTCTACTATGTACGGATTAATTGAATGTGTCATTTGAACTGCTGACCTTGTCAATTGGTCTAACAATGAACTATTTCTTGAAAATTCTTGGAATACCTGGGGCAATCCTTCAAGTCTTGCAAAATCTTGTTGTCCTCTTCCTTTTAAAACTGATAGAAATTCTCCATAAATTTTATCAAAATTTTTGAGGTCTTCAGCTAATCTATCATAAATATCCTTTAATTCTCTTAGATTA
>JBBSWR010000078.1:0-1900 GCA_038046185.1 Nanobdellota archaeon | reverse complement strand
GGGCATATAGGCTTAGTCAAGGCGAAATTAGCGAAAATAAAAGAGGATTTCCAGCGAAAGGCTGCCGCAAAGGGGGGCGGCATGGGTTTCAGCGTAAGAAGGTCAGGAGATGCGACTGCCATAATGGTTGGATTTCCGTCAGTGGGAAAATCAACTTTGTTAAACGCAATAACAAATGCAAATTCCCCTATAGGCGCCTACGCTTTCACAACTTTGACCTGCATTCCGGGACTATTAGAGTACAACCATTCAAAAATTCAAATTCTGGACGTTCCGGGAATTGTTGAAGGCGCTGCGACAGGAAGAGGCAGGGGAAGGGAAGTTTTGGCATGCGCGCAAAGCGCTGACATGGTTTTGATTATTGTGGATGTTTTCAGCCCTGAGCATTTGAAAGTTGTAAAGCAGGAAATTTATGATACCGGATTGAGATTAAACCAAAAGCCCCCTCAGGTCAGGATTGCAAGAAGGCTGAGGGGCGGGATTGATTTAGGGCTGACTGTAAAACTTACGAAAGTAACTGAGGAGACAATAAAAAATATTTTGAAAGAATTCAGGCTGGAAAATTCAAGCGTTGTCATTAGGGAAGATATAACGGACGACCAGTTTATTGATGCAATTGAGGGCAACAAAAAATATGTTCCGGGAATTACAATCCTAAACAAAATAGATATGGTCAGCAAAGAAGAGCTGGAGAGAGTCATGGAAATAGTGAATCCGGACATCTGCATTTCTGCGGAAAAAAGGGTAAATACGGAAGAATTAAAAAAATTAATTTTCAAGAGGCTGGAATTCATGAGGATTTACACAAAAGAAGCCGGAAAAAAGGCTGACCTGAATGTTCCGGTGATAATGAGGACAGGAAACACATTAAAGGATTTCTGCCTGAAGCTGCACAAGGATTTTATATCTAAATTCAGGTACGCAAGAATATTCGGAAAATCAGCAAGATTTGATGGCATGCCGGTAAGAAGATTGGATCATATTCTGCAAGATAAGGACATTGTTGAGATACATTTGAGTTAAAATGTTTGAATTTTAGTTTTTCCTATATTAGATACCTTTAAATAAAAATTAATTATACTTCACTGAAAATGAGGAGGCTTACAAACTTGATGGCAAGGATTGGGTATGCTTTCTACAGGTTATTTTCGAATTACAGTATTCTTTTCTCTTATTTTAGGTTCTGATTAGCTGTTTTCATAGCTAATCCAACCGTTTTTGCCTGATACAGCCATAATCAGCAAAAAGCATAAATAAAAGGTAAAGTTTATGGCTTCAAAAAGATGAATATTGCAATAATGGGATTCAGGGGAACTGGGAAGACAACAGTATGCAGGCTTCTGGCCAGAAAGCTGAACAAGCAGCTTGTACTCACGGAAGAAGAGATACTCAAAAAGACAGGCAGCATGCAAAAATACGTCAAGAAATACGGCTGGGAAAAATTCAGGGAGATTGAATCCGATATTATGGAAAAGCTGGGTGATTTTGATGACTGCATTTTTGACATAAGCGGCGACATTGTAATGAGAAATGAGAACGTGATAAGCCTGAAGAAAAATTCCATCCTTATACTTTTAACAGCTGATTTAAGGACAATAGAGCACAGGCTGAAGAGCAAAAACCCGGCTGACAGCTATGATTATGCCGATGAGGTGAAGGAATTTTTCCAGGAACGTGAGACCAAGTACAAAAAATCAGCTGATTACACGATTGACACTTCAAGCCTTTCTCCTGACGAAGTCTGTGAGTTAGTTACACATTACATGCAGCTTGAGCTGCACTGATTTTACAAAAATGGATATAAAAAGATTATCCGAGAGCCTGAATCCTGCCGAAAGGAAAGTCGCAAGAGTCCTTGATAATTTCACGGCTTTTCACGAGATAATGAAAGTAACCGGAT
>JBBSWR010000077.1:0-2573 GCA_038046185.1 Nanobdellota archaeon | reverse complement strand
GCTATCGCCCAATTGTTTTAAAAAATTTTCAAATTTCTTTTTCATTAATTAAAGATGGGTATAAGGTGTTTTCTCCGCTCCGCTGCGAAAACGATTTTAATTGTAAAAAGGGAGAAAGTTTTGTATACTAATAATAGCTACTTATTTAAAGATTTAATATGGCAAACGAAAGAAAAACCGAAATAATCACAAGGGATCATTTTTCCAAATTTTTGGATACTATTCATATTGAAGAACAACATTCTGATAATCCAAAAATTGATAAATTACTAAAAACCGCCTCAAAAAAAGGTGGCGGAAAAGGCTATCCTGAATTTATCATCAGCTATAAAACCAATTCTGATTTATTGATTGTTGTTGAATGCAAAGCTGACGTAACAAAACACGAAAGTAAAGATCATGATAAATATGCAGAGTTCGCTGTTGATGGTGCTTTACTTTATGCTTCTTATTTATCAAAGGGCTTTGATGTTTTAGCAATCGCAGTTAGCGGGGAAACAAAGCAGTCTCTAAAAATTTCTCATTTTTTGCATTTGAGAGACGAGAAAAAAGCTACTCCAATTTTTAGCGATAAATTTTTGTCAATTGAAGATTATTTAAACGGATATTTGAAAAGTCCTGAAAAATTTAGACAAGACTACAATTCCCTTTTGGATTTCACAAAACAACTTAATGAGAAATTGCACGCGTACAAAATTCTTGAGAGCCAAAGGAGTTTGCTTATTAGCTCGATTTTAATTGCTTTAGAAAATACCGCTTTCAAGAGGTCTTATGCTTCGCATAAAAAACCTGAAAATCTTGCAGTTTCTCTTATTCAAACAGTTTCTGATGAATTGGAAAGTGCAAATATTACAGGCAAAAAATTAGAAAATCTAAATACTCAATTTAGCTTTATCAAAACAGACACTTCTTTGTCTAAAAAGGAAAATGTTTTGAAAGAAATTATTGACGAGATTGACGAGAACATAAATGCTTTTATCAAAACTCACAGATATTTTGATGTTTTAGGTCAACTTTATATTGAATTTTTGAGATATGCAAACAGCGACAAGGGTTTAGGAATTGTTTTAACACCTCCACACATTACAGAACTTTTTGCAGATTTGGCGCAAGTTAATAAAACCTCTATTGCTTACGATAATTGTACTGGAACGGGCGGATTTTTGATTAGTGCGATGAAAAAAATGATCGCAGACGCGAAAGGTGATGAAACAAAAATCAAAGAAATAAAATCAAAACAGCTTATCGGAACTGAATATCAATCGCATATTTTCGCTTTAGCGGTTTCAAATATGTACATCCACCAAGACGGAAAAACAAACATCATAAATGGTAGTTGTTTTGATGAGGAAATTATTGAAGATGTAAAAGCCAAAAAACCAACTGTTGGTTTTTTAAACCCTCCTTACAAAGATAAAAAGGGAGATACTGAAGAGCTGGAATTCGTGCTTAATAATTTAGAATGTTTAGTTGATGGCGGAATATGTGTGGCTATAATTCCACTAAGTTCGGTTATAGCACAAAATGGCATTAAGCTTCAGCTAAAAGAAAAACTACTGCAAAAACATACATTAGAAGCCGTCTTATCAATGCCAGAAGATCTTTTTCATAATTCAAAAGTTTCCCCTGTTTCTGTTGTTGTTGTCTTTACCGCTCATAAACCACATCCTGCCGGTAAAAAAACATGGCTAGGATATTTTAGGAATGATAATTTTGTAAAAACTAAAGACAAAGGGCGCATAGACTTAATGGGAACATGGGAAGAAATAAAAAAAGAGTGGCTTACATTATATTTTAATAGAGAAACAAAAAAGGACATAAGTCTGACTAGAGAATTAAAACCACAAGACGAATGGTGTATTGAGGCATATTTAACATATGATTACAATGAAATTTCTGAATATAAGCTTAAAGATAAAATACAAAAATATTTAGCATTTCGCTTACTTCATGATTTACTCGATTTCAAAATTGATAAACCAATTAAACTGAAAAATGATAACGAGTTAGTTCCGTTGCATGAAATTTTTGATGTAAAAAATGGACTAGCCTCTTCAAATGTAGAGGTATTAGAATCTCCCGAAGGCCCTGCTGATATTAGATACATTAGACCATCCCAAACTTACGAAGGAAGTATCGCTGGATACGTAGAAAAGACATTCATCGATGATAAATACATTTATCCTGACAATACGCTATATGTTTCTACGGATGGACAAGGAAGTCATACTTATTCGTACGTTTCATCTTTTGAATTTATCCCAAATAGCAATGTTTCTGTGTTAATACCTAAGAGAGAAATGTCGGTACAAGAAAAAATTTATTACGCACTTTGTGTTTCAAGTAATAGATACAAGTTTTCTTATGGTAGAAAACCTAAAGGTGATAGATTAAAAGACATATTATTACCTTCGCACCCTCCTACATATGTTTATGGCGATATTTTTAATGAAATCTTTGATAACTGGAAAAAAATAGTAAAATAAGGAGTTTCGTATTTTGGGCATTCACCCCTGACCCCAGTAGTGTCCGGAATTTTCAAATTGCAACTAATTTTTTAAAAAAACATTATT
>JBBSWR010000076.1:0-1847 GCA_038046185.1 Nanobdellota archaeon | reverse complement strand
TGGGAATTTATGCTCACTTTAGAAAGATAAAACCTTCGCATGAAATTAAATAATACAAAACTATCCTTATGCTAGACTCGAATTAATCTAAACTTTATTCCTAAATCCTTAAGTTAATACAAAATTTAGACAATCATGGGTTTGTTTGGCAAGGAAAAAAGTGCAGAAGAGTGGCATAATGAAGGCGATGCATTATACAAACTTGGTAAATATGATAAAGCAAATCGTTGTTTTGACAAGGCGATTAAGATTGATCCAAAGAATGCAGATGCATGGTCTAGCAAAAGTGCTACATTAAGTCAACTTCGCAAATCTGATGAAGCAGTTGTTTGTTCTGATGAAGCGATTAAGATTGATCCAAAGAATGCAGATGCATGGTCTAACAAGGGTACGGCAATGATGCGTCTTGGCAGATATGAAGAAGCAATTCCCTTTTTTGATGAGGCAATAAACTTGAGCCAGAGTGCAACAGCATACAATAACAAAGGTGTTGTATTAGGCAGGTGTAAGAGATATGAAGAAGCAATTCCCTTTTTTGATGAGGCAATAAAACTTGAGCCAAAGAATTTACTTTGGCAAGTTAACAAACGTGGTATATTAAAAAACATAACACCAAAAAAAGAGTTCATTGAAAGAAAAGGTTGGACAGAATCCGAAAAAGAACAGGTAAGAATAAGCCAAGATGGAAAATGTGCAATATGTCAGAAACCTCCACCTAGATGGGAATATGATCACATTGATGGGAATAGAAGTAATGACATCTTGAGTAATTGTCAGGGGTTATGTCCTAACTGTCATTCTGTAAAAACTAATGAAGAATAGATTCTAAACTCTCTTCCTAAATACATTATCTGATTCCATTAGCTAAGAAAAAAATCAATCATGTATTCTAAACTTTCCTAACTCCTTACGTTCTCATCTATGTAGTTTCTTAATTCTATTATGGAGTTTTGGATTGAATTTACAAAGTTTTGTTTAACCAAATTTCGTTCACCCATTAAACGTAACATCTGATTTTGAAAAGTGGTTAATGCTACAGCTGTAGTGTAAGGATAATTAAAGATAGTATCCGTTATTGTATTTAATTCATTTATTATTAAATAAAGATCATTTAGAGATACTTGTAGTTCTGACGATAATGATGCAAAATCTCCAGAATGAATAATACTTTGAAAAGAATATGATGAGATTATAACACTTGTTCCATCTACCGACTGTGTATTCACGTCCCAAAATATTGTATCTCCAACTAATTCATCAACATTATATGATAATTCTGATGTGATTGCATGTAATGTAAGTTTTATTCGTTCATCCTTTGTTTTATCTTTCTCATGTTCGTTTATGGATATAGCTGCGATCGCACCAACAATTACACCAATTAATGTTGCAATTAATTGTACAAAAAGATCAGATACCCAAATTGGTAATGTGGATTCTTCCATACTCAAGTTGTTTTCATAAATAATTAACTAGAATTTCTTCTTTGTGCAAACTGATCTGATAAAAGTCAACAAGATTAGCAATTACTCTGTTATCCTCTAAAAACTCTATTCATACCTAAACTCTTTTTGATTTCTTTTTGTAGTTTTCTAACATCTCTTGCAACGCATCATCAAGGGTTGGAATCACTCCAGTTCTAGCTTGAATCTCGCCCATAATCTTGAGAATTTCCTTATGTGTTGACTTTGTAATTCTGATAGTTGTAACGTCTTTCAATGCATATCTGATATACATGCAAGTAATAAAGAATGATTTTTCAGACTCGAATTTTGTATAGCTAAACGCTAATGTTTAGCTGAAGCTATTTAGCTGTGCCTATTTTTCCTCATGTATTTATAATATAA
>JBBSWR010000075.1:0-1303 GCA_038046185.1 Nanobdellota archaeon | reverse complement strand
TAATATTATGAAACGAATTAATCTGTCGAAAGGAAATAATAAACGGATAACACAAGAGCCTTTCTTTTCATAACTTTTATATACCAACATTTATTCTCAAAAACAATGAAAGAAAAAAATCCGAAGCGCAGATGGGGATTAATTTTATTCCTGGTTATTATCATGGTAGGCACCAGCTTTAGCTTTGTATTTTATGGTTTTGCGCCCACAACCCAGACAGTAAAATACAACGGGATTTCTTTCTCATCAGGCAACAATATTTGGACGGCAAAAATAAAAGGGCAGGAAGCAGCATTCAGTTTTCTGCCGACCGATGTGCAGGATATCTCAGTCAAAAATGATTTTTCAAAAATTTTGTCCGGCAAATACGAAATTGATACTACCTCAGAAGTTAACAGCACAAACAAGGAATACATTGCCCTTGCAGAGCACCAGATGGGATTGACGCTGGGAAGTTATAATATTTATCTAAGCAAAGGATTCACAGCAAATAACTCATTCAACCTGCCAGTTATATCCTGCAGCAACGCCACGCAATACACACCGGTTATTTATTTCAGGCACGGCAATTCAACGTCGATAAGCGTTCAGGACAACTGCGTCATTGCCGAAGCACCCTCGAACACAGAGTTCATAAGGGTCAAGGACAGATTGTTGTATGGAATACTTGGAGTGATGAGCTGATGGAAAAAAAATCTGAAGGCAATGAGCTGACTGATTCCCGAAAAAAGCTTGAAGTTCTGAAAGGCAGCCTGGACTCGGGCATCATCGGAAAAGAGGAATATGAATCGGAAAAGGAAAAGCTCGATCCAGAAATAAAAAAATTAGATAAGACAATAGAGGATTTGAATAAGTTAAATGAAGGTGTTGAAGACGCAAAAAAATATTCTCATGGAGCTTTAATAGGGACAATAATTATAATTATAATATTGCTTGCAGCCATCGCAGCTTATAGTCATTTTTACAAGCCAAAGCCGCTTACTTTGGAAGAAATGCACGTTCTTAACCTGCAGGGCAAGCTCAAGCCTTCACAGGGCTATATTTACAAAGGAGTTTACAGTTTTGTCTATCTGGATAATTTCTGGTACACCCAGCTTAAGTCTCCCAAAGGCACAAAGGTGTACGACATGGCTTTGCGTTATTCACCGGAAGACTTGGAAAATATTACCATAGAAGGCCAGCTCAATGCAGATTTATTCGACAATCAAACCCAGTTTTATGTGACTTTTAATCCGACCGGAAAATCTTTGTCGTACGTAAGTTTGGCTGTGGCTGATTTTGACACCCACATGACAAAAGTTTT
>JBBSWR010000074.1:0-1521 GCA_038046185.1 Nanobdellota archaeon | reverse complement strand
CAATTAAGCGTTGACGCTACGGGTTGAGCGCAGAGCGAAACCCGTAGTAGTTCACGAGCATATATGGGAAAAAGAAAGCTTATGAAAAATTAAAAAAAGAAGCAAAAATTTTAAGTCCCCTCACTCCACGAACTTAAATATTCTTTTTGCTCTTCATCCAATTCATCAATTTTAACCTCATAAGCCTCTAATTTAAGCCTTGCGATGTCGTCATCGATCTCTTCTGGAAGGTCGATAACTTTAGCTGGCATTTTTCCTTTATTTTTTACAGCGTATTCGCAGGCTAATGCTTGGCCACAGAAAGAAGTATCCATTACTTCGCTGGGGTGACCCTCCGCTAAAGCAAGATTAACTAAGCGCATTTGACCTAGCGTAGTTACCCTTCTTCCATTTTTTAATGTAAACTCCTCAACTAATGGCCTCAATTCAATTACTTTTATCGCCGCTTTTTTCAATCCGGCATAATCAACTTCAATATCAAAGTGCCCTGAATTAGCTAAAATGACTCCATCTTTCATTTGGTTGATATGCTCAACCTTGATTACATGCTTATTACCCGTAACGGTAATAAAAATATCTCCTATTTTAGCGGCTTCTTCCATCTTCATCACTTGAAAACCATCATAGAAAGCCTGTAAAGCCCTAAAAGGATGAACTTCAGTAACGATAACTCGTGCACCTAATCCTTTTGTTCTTAAAGCAACACCTTTTCCACAATCTCCATATCCCGCAACTACCACATTCTTTCCTGCAAATAATATGTTAGTTCCTCTAAGAATTCCATCAATTGTGCTCTGACCGGTCCCTATATAATTATCCAGCAAATGCTTTGTTTTATTGTCATTGACAGCAATCATCGGGTATTTCAGTGCATTGTCCCTTTCCATTGCTCTTAACCTTATGATTCCCGTTGTGGTTTCCTCGCAGCCTGCAATCATGTCTTTTATCAAATGCGCGTGTTTTTTATGTATTTCAGAAACCAAATCACATCCGTCATCAATTGTAATATTCGGCTTGAATGAAATTACCTCGTTCAGGTATCGGTAATAATCTTCTTTGGATTCGCCTTTGTATGCCCACACTTTTACATTTTCTTCAGCCAATGCAGCAGCAACATCGTCCTGCGTGCTCAGTGGGTTGCAGCCGGTAATTGCAACTTCTGCTCCGCCTGCAATCAATGTTCTTACAAGAACTGCCGTTTCTTTTGTAACGTGAAGCGCCATTCCGATTCTTACACCTTTTAGCGGCTTTTCCTTTGAGAATCTCTGCTTAACCTTTATCAGGGCCTGCATTCTTGACTCTGCAATCTCGATGTTTAATTTTCCCTGCTCTGCCAATTTCACGTCTTTAACTTCGTAATTGCTTCCTTTGTCCATAAAAATCACCTTGGTCAAGGTAGTTTATAGACATTTATATAATTTATTCAATAAAAATTGGAAAATTTCCAGTTATTTTAATAAAAATTGGACAAAAATAGAAACATTTATATATTTTCTGGAAAATTTAGTTTTCCGTTAGAGG
>JBBSWR010000073.1:0-1442 GCA_038046185.1 Nanobdellota archaeon | reverse complement strand
TTTGACATTAAACACCTGCTCCAGCATCGGGAGCTTCAATCCAGCAAAAGTCCTCATCCTGTCCTGTATAAATTTATCGTCGAATCCTTTTTCTTTCAGTATCTTTATCATTAACGGAAGATTCATATCTTTGGTAGGGCCCCTGCAGCCCCAGCATTCAAAGCCGCCGTTGATGCAGACCGCATTGCAGCCGCCTGCAGTTATCGGGCCGAGGCACGGCTTGCCTAAATCCAGCAGGCACTGGTTGCCGTTTTTGCGGCATTCAACGCACACTGGGCTTTCATAGGGCTTGGGAACGTTTCCAATTGCTATGCTTTTCAGGAAATTAACAATTTCTTTTTTGTCAGGCGGGCATCCCGGGATGTAATAATCAACTTTTACGTGCGCGTCTATCGGAGTCGGCTCCAAATCCTGCATGCCTTCCTTCTTTTTGTAAAGCAAATGCTCGTAATTTTCTTTTAGCGTGTACTGCCTGTAAGCGGGGATGCATCCCGTACATGCGCATGCTCCGAGCGAAACAAGATATTTGCAGTTTTTTCTTAATTTTTTCAGCACTTCCAGATTTTCATTATTTGCCACCAGCCCTTCCATAAAGACGTAGTCAAAATTTTCATCCGGATTTACTTCTTTTATGAAGGGAAACGCTTTGAGATCTATAAGATTAATCAAGTCCAACAATTCATCCTCGTTGAAAATCACGGAGAGCAGGCAGCCTGCGCATCCAGTTATTCCGTAAAATCCGACTTTGAGCTTTTGGTTTTTATTTTGCATTTTGTTTTTATTGTTTGTGATTTTTTATTTATTTTTTAATGAATTTTATTTAATGTTTTTTGTTATTGGATTTATTTAGCCGCTTATTCATTATTTTTAGTTTATTACTTAATTTATTTTAATCATTTTTTAAATCTTTTATTTCATCATACCTGAATACCGGGCCGTCGGTGCAGGTAAATTTTTCCCGTATCATGCAGTGGCAGCATACGCCAAGAGCGCAGTACATCATCCTCTCAGCGCTTAAAAAAATCTGGTCGTCGTGAAATCCTCTCTGCTTGAGCACGTCTATCACCGACTGCATCATCTTTGGAGGGCCGCATAAAAAAACTACCTTGTTTTTATTGTTCAGTTCCGCCTGCCGTATAATGTCAGTTATATGGCCTTCGGCTGCGTCATAGCAAAACTTGCCTTTTGGATTCTTGTCCACTGTTATTTTCATGCCGTATTTTTTCTTCCAATCTTTCATTTCTTTTTTGAAAAGAATCTCATTTGGGGCCCTGTACCCGAAAAATAGCTGGACATCTTTGTACTCGGCCCTGTGGTTTTCTATGTAATCAATCACGCTCCTTAACGGCGCAACCCCGCATCCGCCGCCTACAATTATTATGCTGTTGCCCTTAAGAGATTCCATCGGGTAGCCTTTTCCGTAGGGGCCCCTTATCAGTATT
>JBBSWR010000072.1:0-3743 GCA_038046185.1 Nanobdellota archaeon | reverse complement strand
GGCCGGAAAAGAAAAGCATTATTTCTCAAAAATGTCAAATCTATACACTAAACCGAAATCTATTTAAACCCCGGATTTTTGCATAATCTTTGGGGTGATTAACATATTTGGAAAAATTTTTCTTAGGGGCATTAATCTAGATTTGAGTCGTTTGAACAAGGCATTAAGGCAGGAATTTACAAGCATAAGGCACGAGTTTGAAGACCATCTTCAGGCAATTAATGAGAACACAAATGAGATAACGGCTAATTATGAGTACATATGTGAGATTGAAAATAAAATTGACAGGATAAGCGAGCGGGTTGACAATATCCAGATGTTTATTGAGTCAAATTTTAATGTGGCTGTGGAAAAGAGGCCTGATTTTGACGTCAAGAGGTTAAGCAGAAGGGAGCAGGAAGTGTTTTTGGTTATCTACACTCTTGAAGAAGAAAAAGGGGGAGTTACTTACTCCGACATCGCAGTTAAGTTGGGAATATCAGAACAATTATCAGGAAATTATGTGACCTCAATTATTGAAAAAGGAGTCCCCATAATAAAGAGGTACATCAACTCCAAGCCGTACTTGAGATTGGATCCAGCTTTCAAGACGTTGCAGACAAAAGAAAATATATTGCAGTTAAGCCTGATGGAATTTGGATTTTAATATTTTTTTTCTTTATTTTGTTATTTCTGCCACAAAAACTTCCTAGATTTGATTAAAAGTTTTAATCACATGTTATCCAAAGGGCTTTTTACCTTTTTCAGCTGCTGTGTGGACACTTTTGTGTAAATTTGGGTTGTTGACAGGTCGGAATGGCCTAAAAGCTCCTGGATAACCCTGATATCCGTGCCATCTTCCAGCAAATGGGTTGCAAAACTGCTTCTCAGGGCATGGCAGAACACTCTTTTCCTGATTCCGGCTCTTTTTGCAGCCTCTTTTACAACCTTTTGCGCCTGCCTTATGGTTATCGGCCGGTTATTGACCGAGAAAATGTAAGCGCTGGAATCTTTTTTTCCGGGAACATACTCATTCAAATGTGTAATCAAGTTGTTTGATAAAATGATGTACCTTTCCTTGTTGCCTTTCCCATGCCTTATCTTGCCCATTTTCTCGGATATGTCAAGATCATCAAGCTTCATGCTGACGCATTCGCTGACACGCAATCCTGCAGAATACATAAACTCAATCAGCAGCTTATGCTTTGGATTGGAGGTGGCATCAAGCATTCTCTTTATCTCGTCTTTTGTAAGGACTGTTGGAATCTTTTTCTCCACTTTTGGCGCCTTGACTGCATTAAAGGCTTGATTTTGAATTATCTCTTTGTAGAAGAACTTCAAGGAGCTTAACATGAGATTTACGCTCTTCGGCTTTAACTTTCGCTCTGCCATTAAATAAGCAATGTAACGCTTTGCATCGTTTTCATCCACTGAGCTAGGCTCTTTTTTGATGAAATTCAAGAAATTTCTGTTGTGATAAAGGTACGCACCTACAGTTTTTTCGCTGAAACCCCTTATTTTAAGCTCAGTTTCCAGTTTGTCAAGCATTTAATCACCATTTTTAGAAAAACTTTGGAGAAGCTTATATTTAAAACTTCGTTTAATACAGATTAAATGACCTTTTTACACATCAGAAATCCGGCGAATTACTTTTGTCGACGAGAGTCATTGAATTTAACCATCTTTTGAACAAATAGGTAGGCTTATCAGATTAAACATGAATCCTTTTAATTATCAGAAAATCAAGAATTTAGCGGTGATATTTTTCATTGATACTGATGGCCCGCATTTCCTCGTGGCCGCACTCATTGCAGCGATAGACCTCATATTTTGAATTCCCGCTCTGCAATATTCCTTTTTTGTGCAGCTTTTCGTTGCACTTTTTACACATTATTTCTGCCATTTTTTAAATTACAGCATCCCGGTGGTTTATATATCTATTGATTTAAGGTAATTTTGTCGTCTATCCTGATATTATTTTTAATCGTAAAGTTGCCGTTTACTTCCAGGACATACTGCGCAGACCCTGATGATTTGTACAATTTGCATGGATACTCATTGCAGGGAGTTGCATATTTTATATCCACAATTTTCATGTCTTTGCTGATAAAAATTATATCCAACGGAATCAGCGTGTTTTTCATCCAAAAAGTTTGATTTTCTTCACCATCAAAAACAAACAGCATTCCGGAATTTTCATCCAGCTGTTTTTGAAACATTAATCCGCGCATTCTCTCATTATTGTCGTCTGCAATTTCAACATTTACTTTGATTATACTTTTTCCGTTATCAATTAAAACTTGATTGGAAATTTGTTTACAATTCGTTAAAAAAACTATTATAAAAATCATGCAAAAAATAATATCTATTTTTTTCATTTTTGATTAAAAATTTTGCAAGAATTTAATGCTTTTTATTTAATTTTTGTAATTATAATTTATTGGATATTTTAGGATTTAATTATATTATTTAAGTGGTATAGCATAATATTAAATCTAGGTTATATAATAATCTTTAAAATAATATCTATAAATTATCATTAATTTAATATGTGGTATACTATTAATATTTTATTAAATAAATATTGTAACAATCATATTAAAAAATATAAGTTACTCGTAATAATAATTTCAATATAGAAAATTATTCATGAAAGGTGAAGTTTACTAGTAAGAAGTGAGAGTTAAAAGGTTAATAATGAGTATAATAGAAACAAAAAAAATTCTATATTTTTGGTCAAATAAGTGAATTATATAAGAAAATAAATAAAAAGGATATTCTACACAGAAAAATAATTCTAAGCAGGCTGATTGTACTGGTCAAAATCAAAGATTTAGGTGGGGCGGTCATTTTAATCATTTAGGCTGGCTAATTTAGAGGAATTGAGTTGTCATCAAAAAGCCCATTTTGAAACAATGTTTGAATCAGGCCATATCACGGCGAGCAAGCAGCAGAACATTGGAATATTTAGTATACCTAACACTAAAAGTGCATTTTTACCAGTTTTTTAATGTTTTAGAGCTGGGAAGTGAGACTTAAACCAGTTAGTTAGGCACTATGTAATCTAGGATAATTTACATATTAGACAGGCTAAAAGCCCCAAATTTAATAGTTATAGACGTTATAAACCCTAACCCTAATTGCCTAAATTAAAACCACTCGGTCATTTTTGTCAAATGAGGGATACTATGGAACTCAACACATTGTATTCTACTATAATCTGAAAAGTGAGAGTTAAAGAATAAAATACCAGTTTAAGCGTTCAAATTATAATGTCCCTTTTTTGTAGCTCACTGGTTTATAAATAACTTGATTATTTTTTAATAATTCACCGACGACAAATACAATCTCAGCCGGTAAAAAATAAAATCAAGATTTTTTACCCGAAATAGCTAAGTTTCTTCTTGTCGCTCATATCCTGCGCTTCCTGGCTTTTCTGCAGAATTGTTTTCAGCTTGTCTTCAAACTTCTGCGCCTGCTCCAGCAGCGGCTTGTAATCCAGATCCATTCCAAGATATTTGTCAAGCGCTTCGATTACTTTTGCGGCAGCCTTGCTGTCTGGCAGATTGGAATGAGTCTCGGCAAAAATGCAGCTTATTGGGATGCCCTCTATTCTGAGTAAAACCGCGCCGGTAACTCCGATGATTATTCCCTCTTTGAGTGCTTCAATCCCTGCCTTCTCGAACACTTTCGCGCTTTTGTCATTATTGGAATAATAAAACACTCTCGAGACTTCACTCTCCTGGCCTGAGCCAACACCTTCA
>JBBSWR010000071.1:0-4420 GCA_038046185.1 Nanobdellota archaeon | reverse complement strand
CAATAGCACATGGTAAAGTTAGGCGTTTTAAAAAGCTTTTGATAATGGGTTTGCCTTGTTGAAAATGTAGGTTAGCATCAAAATGCGAAGGCAAGTTATAAAATCAGAAAAAGCTGGGAGGGGGAAGTCCCCTGCGGGGATACCAGCTTATCAAAGAAGATCTGTTCAGCCTGAGCCGATGCTAACCCGAGTAAAACGAGATTTTCAACAAGGCAGATAATGGGTTTGCCATTGTTTATATCTCGTTCAAAACAAAACTTTCCCGAATCCCAGGAATCTGGGCTCTTTTAAAAGAAGATTCATTACAAGCGGCACTGGGGAGTCCCTGTCATATTTTTTCAGCACTTCCCTCACTTTTTCTGAATCCATCAGCCTTAGCAGCCTATCGTAATCCTCGTCCGAAAATTTGTTCAGCATGTTTCTTATCCTCAGGTGCATCATCAGCTCTTTTCCGGATTGTTCCTTGAATTCCCTATTGTAATCTTTATTGTTTATGATGCAGTCGCACAAAGTTCGTGCTGCCTTCAGAGAGGGGATTATTCCTCCACCGGTTGTTGCCTTGACTTGCGTTGCCGCGTCTCCGATAAGATAAATATTATCTTTTTGGATTATTCTCTTCGGGTCATACAGCGGGATTAATCCGCTTTCCCAACAGACTATATCTTCTTTTCCCGTTCTGCTCTTTAAAAATTTGTAAAAATAATCCTGCGCGTTTTCAAAACAGCCGATTCCAATCCTCGCGGTACCTTCTGACTCCGGAACAACCCAGCCAAAAAAATTCGGAAAATCGGCTCCAAAATAAGTTTCAAACGATGAAGTGTCCATTTTGAAGTTTACTTTTGCCTGCATTCCTATGTATTTTTTTGAGTTTGAATCAAGCCCTGCAGATTTTGCAACGGCAGAATAAGGGCCGTCGGCTCCGACTATACTCTCAGCCCTGATTTCTTTTGTTTTGTTGTTTTTCCTGTCTTTTATTTTGATGGAATTTTTCCCTGCCAATCCGATAAACTGGTGGTTTAATAGAATTCTTGCGCCTGCATCCTGCGCCATTTCCGCGACAAACTGGTCAAACCTGTCGCGCCACATCACAATCTCATCAATATTTAAGGAAATTTTGCTGTTCTTGCTTGCAACAATCACCTTATTCAGTTTTTTCGCAACAACATTACTTTTAAGCCTGAAGAAGTTTTCAATTGAATGCGTTACAATTCCTGTGCATTGGACAGGCTTCCCAACAGTTTCGTGCTCTTCCAATATGGTTACATCTTTTCCCTCTTTTGCAAGCAAATATCCCAAATAGCTTCCTGCAGGCCCTGCCCCAACTATAGTTATCATCAATTCAAGTAGTATTAATTTATTTAAATAAGTGACGTTAATCAAATCTATATATTTAAATAACCTCTAAATTTACTCCAATCATGGTAGTAGTAATAAGATTTATTGATAAGCATCTTGGTAATTTAATCTGCAATTTTCTGGGGTTTTTTAGAATAAATAAAAACAAAGGCAAAAAAGATTACAAAAAAATTCTGGTTGTGCAGTTATGGGGCATAGGCGAAACTATACTCACTTTGCCTTCGATAGAAGCTTTAAGAAAAAATTTTCCAAAAACGGAAATTGATGTTCTTGCAACTTCCAGAAACAGAGATGTTTTTTTTAATAATAAAAATATTGATAGCCTAAAATTAATAAAACTGAATCCATTTTCACTTCTTGCTTTCATTTTGAGAAACTTAAAAAAATATGAGTTAGTTGTTGACATGGAAGAATACCTTAACATTTCCGCAATCATATCTTTTTTTGCAGGAAAGGAAGTTGTTGGATACTCCCACGGCTCAAGGGCAAAATTGTATGACCGCAAAGTCAAATACAACAACAAGCAGCACGTTGTGCAGACATTTTTGGATTTAATAAGAGAATTAAATATTAAGTATGACGCGGAAAAATTACCCGAACTTAATTATTCTAAAAGTGATGAGAATAAAGTTGATAAATTCTTAAAAAATAATAAAATAAAAAGCAAGGATTTTCTCGTTGTAGTTGCGCCAGGCGCCGCAGAATCAGCAAAGTCAAGAATGTGGCCTTTTGAAAGATACGCCGAATTATGCGACGAATTAATTGAAAAGTACAATGCAAAGGTGGTTTTCACGGGAACTCCTGATGAAAGTAACTTAATAAAATCAATTCAGGACAAAATGGAAAAAAAAGAAAGCACTTTCAATGCTGCCGGTGAAATTAATCTCAATCAGTTATTTTGCCTGATGGAAAAATGTAAATTGTTTATAGGCAATGATTCCGGGCCTATGCACATTGCAGCAGCGCAGGGAGTAAAAACCCTCGGATTATTTGGGCCTAATCTGCCAGCCCGCTTTGGGCCTTACGGAAAAAATGGCATCGGATTGTATAAGGGATATACCTGCCAGTTCAGCCCGTGCATAAATGTGCATAAAGGGCAAATACCTGATTGCTTGTATCCTAAGGATTCAAATGATTACCGAAAGTGCATGAAGAATATCAGCACGGATGATGCAATAAAAGAAACTGGAAAATTGGTAGGATTACCAAAATCCTTTCCTAATCAAGATTGATTCCCTGTCTTTGTCTTTTGGAGTCACTTTTTTTGACACGACAACAACAGCATGATAAAAAGGTACGTGAATTGAAAGAAGAGTCCTGAATCCAGCTCTTCTAAACATCCACCTCACGCCAATTTTTGTAGTAGGTTTTGTGTGATCAGGCGCATTGTAGAAACTCTTGGAAAGATAAGCCGCTACGGTTATGACAATATTATTTGACAGCGATGCCATCTTGTTCACAAATTTCTGGTGATCTTCCATATGCTCTAGGATAAAGCTATTGAATACAACGTCAAACTTCCCGTCAAACTTCCATAAATCCTTAATGAAAACATTTTTTGCCTTGTATCTTCCATCCCACTCAACCCCATAAGCCTCGAATCCAAGCTCATTTGCAGCTTTCATAAACTGGCCTGGTCCGCATGCAACATCGAGCACTGTATTGCAACCTTTACAATATTTTCTAAGAAGCCACCTATAAAATTTATTTCTCACAGCATACTTAACTTTGCTTCCAAAACCAATTCCACTCTTCCACGGATTGCTGTATAATTTAGTCATGGATAACAGCCAACTAGTCCCATTTATATATTTTTATATCTCAAATTTATGTTTAACTTACAATATGCAGATATTCCCCATAAGTAAAAAACCCAACTAATTGTTTTAATCTTGCCAATCTCGGAAACAAATCTTTTTCTAAAGACGCGGAATCTTCAAACAATTCAAACACTTCGGGCTTGAAAACATAAATTCCGGCATTTACGATATTTGTTGAATAGTGCTTTGGCTTTTCCTGAAAATCAACAACCAAATCGCCGTCTAGAATTGCCGTTCCATAGCTTGATGTTTTCTCCCTTGTCATCAGCCCCATCGTTGCCAGCTTATCAGACTCAAGGTGTTTCTTTACCATTTTCAACAAATCAAAATTATTGTACGTATCTCCTGACATTACGACAAAGCTGTTATTGACTTTTCCTTTTATTGCTTTAAGGGCCTCCGCATTTCCTCTTGCTTGTTTCTCAATAATTTCAACTTTTATTTTGGAATTTGAAATTTCATTCAATAATTGATTCATGTTTTTTGTATGCTGCGTGACAATGTACACTGTGCTAATCCCATGGCTTGAGAAAAATTCAATCTGCTGTTTTATCAGTGAATTCCCTTTCACTTCCTTCAGTGCAGGCTCCTGATGCTCGCCTTTCAGCAGCAGCACGGCAACATTAACTGACTGTTCCTGCAGGCCTTTTTTCAGGAAAAATTCTATTGCCTGCGACCTGCTTCTTATCATACTTCCGTCCACTTTGGAATCCACTAATTTCAGAAGGGAATTATCAACCGATATTGCAATCTTTGATTTTACCATTTTATTTAAAGTATGAATAAGTAGTAAAAAGTATTACTTTATATAGTTTTATATCCTACAGTATATAATTCAAAAGCGAAAGATTTATAAATATGGTATGAAATATTCATACTAATGGTGGTAAAATGTCAGAAGAAAAATTCAAACGGGATCATGTTCAGTTTTTAGCCGAATTTAAAGGCGAAAGGCATGAGCATATTTGGGGTTATGAATTGTGGATTGAGAACAACGAAAAGTACTGCAATAAGCTTTTAATTTTGAATAAAGGATTTGAATCAAGCTGGCATTACCATGAAAGAAAGGATGAGACCTTCATCATTCTAGAAGGCAAGGTTTCACTTACTTATGCAAATAGTAAAGATACCCCAACTCAAACAATCATTTTAAATCCGGGTGATAAATTCAGGCTCAAGCCAGGAGTCGTTCATACCTTCAAATCCTTAGTTTCCAAGAGCACCGTTATGGAAATATCAACAAC
>JBBSWR010000070.1:0-1581 GCA_038046185.1 Nanobdellota archaeon | reverse complement strand
CCGAAATAATTAAACTTTTAAATACTAATGCAAAACTATACTCTATAATGGAACTTCCTAAAAATTATGACCCGAAAGTCTCGGAGCCTAAATGGCTTGAGTTCTGGGAAAAGGAAAAAATCTACGCTTTCGACCCAAAAAGCAAAGCAGAGATTTACTCAATTGACACTCCCCCTCCGACAGTTTCCGGAAAGATGCACATCGGGCATTCATTCTCATATTCACAGCAGGATTTTATCGTAAGATTCCAGCGAATGCTGGGAAAAAATATTTTCTATCCTTTCGGAACTGACGATAACGGGCTGGCAACAATAAGGATGGTTGAAAAGTTAAAAAACGTAAAAGGAGTGCAGATGGGCAGGAAGGAATTTATTGATTTATGCCTGAAAACTTTGGAAGAAATAAGGTCGGACGTTGTTTATGACTGGAAAAGAATCGGCGTGAGCGCGGATTTCAGCATTTTCTACACAACAATCGATGAGCACTGCCAAAAAATTTCGCAAAAATCTTTCCTTGACTTGCATAAAATGGGCAGGATTTACAGGAAAAAAGCCCCATTCGTATGGTGCCCTGAATGCCAGACTGCAATCGCGCAGGTCGAGATGAAAGACAGCGAGAGAGACAGCAGAATGGTTTACATGAAGTTTGACACAACTTTGAACGAGCAGATAACAATCGCAACAACACGCCCGGAATTATTGCCGGCGTGCGTGGCAATCCACATCCACCCTGACGATAAACGATTTAAAAAATTCATCGGCGCAAAAGCAAAAATCCCGTTCACAAGCAGGGAAGTAAAAATTGAGGCGAACAAGGACGTTGACATGGAGTTCGGCTCCGGAATTGTATATCACTGCACTTACGGCGATATGGATGATGTCAAGTGGATGGAAGAATACAAAATAGAGCCGATTGAAATCATGAACAAAGACGGAACTTTAAATGAGAAAGCCGGCAGATTCAAGGGATTGTATGTAAAGAAAGCAAGAGGGGAAGTAATAAAAGCCCTTGAAGAGGAAAAAAGAATTGAAAAAATAGAGCCGATACATCACGTTGTCAATGTTCATGAAAGGTGCGATACTGACATTGAAATTCTTACAACAGAGCAGTGGTTCATAAAATACCTGGACTTAAAAGAGGATTTCATAAAATACGGAAGAAAAATTAAATGGTATCCTGAGCATATGCGCATAAGGTATGAAAACTGGATTAACGGATTGAAATGGGACTGGAACGTTTCAAGGCAGAGGCATTTTGGAGTTCCAATTCCGGTATGGTACTGCAGGAAGTGCAACGAGCCGGTTTTTGCCGACGAAAAGCAGCTGCCGGTTGACCCGCTGGCAGACAAGCCATTGCACAAGTGCAAATGCGGCTCAAATGAATTTATCGGCGAAAAAGATGTTCTCGACACCTGGGCAACTTCTTCACTGACACCGGACATCGCAATTGAATTATTCAAGGACAAGGGGCTGCAGAAAAAATTGCACCCAATGAGCTTAAGGCCCCAGGCGCATGACATAATAACCTTCTGGCTGTTCAACACGGTTGTAAAAAGTTATTTTCATCATAAAAATGTTCCAT
>JBBSWR010000069.1:0-2062 GCA_038046185.1 Nanobdellota archaeon | reverse complement strand
TCTAATAATTTTTCGGCTGGCGATAAACCACCTATGATTTTGTGAGGAAAATAATTCCAAGCATCACTTACCAATTCAAGAACATTACTTAGTTCAGAAATACCTCCACCACGATCAAACATCGCAATAACTTTTTGCATGTCATCATTGTCTTCCTCGTAGAAAATAATATCTTTGATATGATCCAAGGAAAAATGGCTCTTGGTTTCTTTGAGCATATCAACGAGCTCTTGTTCAATTTCTTTTCGTCCCAACTTCTCCAAACTAGTATGACATTTGTAAAATCTCCCTAACCGTTGTGGATAACTCACTCCTCGTTTTCAATATGTTCCCTGTAATCCTGCTTTCTAAATGAATTTCAGCCACACTCCTAATTTGATGCAATATTTCTTTGATAGACATTTTTACTTTAAGTTCCATATATACAGAAATACATAAAGCCATAAAACAAAGTAAAATGTGATTTTTAATGGATTCTTCTTTATGATGAAAAATTGGACGAACCTCTAAATCAGATTTAGAAATTCTGAAGGCATGTTCGATTTTAAACAGATTGTGGTAGTAATCTATTATTTCCCGATCAAGCAAATCAAGATCGGTAGTGTAGCCTTTGATTCCTAGAAGTTTGGTATTTTTAACAATTAAATCTTCATCGACTAAAAAAGTCGACTGCGTATTTTTTAAATATTTTAACTTTTTAAGTTTTGTTGTGTATTTGCCAGACTCCGCCCGTGCCTTTTTAACCTGCTTATCCAATTCTCTTTTGTCTTTATTAAATCTTTTTTGACTATATTCAACAATCAATTCATTCAGTTTAAAAGTGGACTGATCCTCTTTTTTTAAATTTATTTCAATGCTATCCAAAATGCTTTGTTTTTGATTGGCAAGTCTGGCTCCTACAATGTAATTTATTTTTTCTTTTTTAAGCTCCTCAAAATTCAGTTTTGAAAACATAGCGGCATCCGCAACCACTGTAAGTTTTTTAATATCGTGCTTTGTCTTAAAAGACCTCACAATCTCTAAAAATGTATGTCCTTCAAAGGTGTTGCCGGGGAATACATCGTAATGAACCGGGAACCCTTCTGGAGTTACCACCAACCCTATTACAATCTGTGGCTGGTTAGCCTTGTTATCCTTACTGAATCCCGGTTTTTGAAAGTCATATTCTTTGAAACTTTCAAAATACAAAGTTGTAACGTCATACAATACAAAAGAGAAGTTAAACTTGAATTCTCTTTTAGCTACACTAATCGCTTCTTTTAAAATTGAATCCTTTAAACTCTCCTTGTATTTTGGGAACCATTCGTAGACACGGGTTAAGTTCAGTTTAATAGCCATCTGTTCGTCGAGAAATCTAACCATGTGTCGCTTGGAGCCGTTTTCAAGAACTTGAGCAATTACTAGATTTTGCATCAAGTGATTTAAATGCAGATTAAAATTAAATTTCTGGAGTAGGTTGTTTAAAACTTCATACGCAAAGGTTAATTGAACTTTTTTAAAAATATATTGATCGTTGAATATTTTATTCTCATCTATTAACTTTTCTCCAAATAGAGGTTTCTGCTTTAGTTCTTCCTGAATCCAGATTGATGCTTGTTGTTTTAATACGCAAACTCCATTCTGATCTGAAGCTGTTCCAATATGCTTAACAACATTCACTTTTCTGTTTGCATAGTGAACTACCTGAACTGCTGTATTCCCACTGCTAGTTTTAGTTATTCTGGTCTTTAAATTCATATGGCTAGTATGACAAAAACAGTCGTTTTTACCAAAAAGCCTTATGTTGCAACGATGGGGTTATGGAAAAGTTTAGAGGTGGAGAAGTCGGGAAACTTATCCGCTCAAATTTCTTTTTGTTTTTTAATGATTTTCGCATACTTCAATTTTACTTGAAGGGGGCGTTGGAAGATCCATTGGAACCGCATTAATAATTGGCGTTGATGCAGTCTTGGGTAATCAAAAATTTGTTAGAGGCACAATTGAGGTAGGTGACTTATTTGTGCTTAATAATATAGATAAGATATGTCAGCCCTACCCAGGTACAGCAAGTCCGGTTACTCAA
>JBBSWR010000068.1:0-1250 GCA_038046185.1 Nanobdellota archaeon | reverse complement strand
CAAAATTATCCGGCATTGCGGGGATTATTTTTTCCATAGCGCCGCAGCTGCCAAATAGCCCTTCTTTTGATTCCCGGCCGATATTTATGAAAGGGCTTTTGTTGAACGGAAACAGCCTGCACACATAGGCTCTTTTTGTGTGGTAGATTGAGCATTTGCCGTTTTTTAGCAGAGGGCACGCATCAGTCTCGCTGTCCATGAAATATGTGAGAATTATCGCTTTGTTTGAATTTAAATCCAGAATTGCCCTTAAAGGTTTTATTTTTGCATCCACATTGGCTTCTTTCTGCCATTCCCTAAATCTTTTTGCCTCCCAGCCCCATAAAGGAAAAGTCATTCTTTCTACTGGAACTAACTGCACGACCGGCAGCTTTCCGAAAGCATTTTCTTTTATGAATTCCTGGTCATCATTTGGAATCATTCCCCTGATATGGCTGCAGCAGGTTCCGCAGGCACTGCATCTGAATTTCGGGATTTCTGATTGTATTGGTATGAACATTTTATTCTTTCTTAATCTTAAACCCGCCTGATGGCAGCGCCCTTATTATCTCATCAAGCGAGCCTCCTATTTTATGCTGGATGTATTTTGCGACTGAGCTTGATTTTTCATCGCCCTGCACAAGCTCAACATATTTTTCGCAATGCGTTTTAATTGCTTCCATAGGCCCTGCCATTATCTGCTGGTTTTGGTTTATTCCGATTGCAAGATTTATTTTGTTATTAATGTAATTCGTCTTGCCGTAAATCATGAAGGCGCCCTTGCCCATGAACTCTCCGGCTTTTGTTTTTTTGCTTACCTGGTCAGGATTCACGTAAAAAACCGGGCTTGTCTGCAGCCCTAATTTCCAGGCCCTGCTGAAAGTGCACGTCGCATCTGCAACTTCCTCCTTTGTTTTTTCCCCGACAGGCTTTCCTTCTGTTTTGATGACAAAAAACGGTGAGCCAGCCATATCCGTATGAAAAACTGAGTCATTCTGGTCAGTGTGCTTTTTTATTACAACTTCGTTTGAAGTTGCATCTCTTCCGCCTACAACAAGAAATCCCTCGGAACTTGTAAACCACCTGAACTTTTCGTACCATTCGGCTTTTCTTGCCCTTAATTTCTCCTGCTTTGATTTTTCAGCAGTTATTTTGTCCCTCTTCTGCTCAAGCTCTTTCAGTTTTTTCAGATTCTCGTTCAGCGCAGCTTCCGCTCCGCCTATCTTCTTTTTCACTTTCTTTGCCCTTTCGAAATAGGCAGCGGCATTCTC
>JBBSWR010000067.1:0-6838 GCA_038046185.1 Nanobdellota archaeon | reverse complement strand
TTTGCTTTGTCTCCGTCTTCTGCCAATACATATGGTGTTGCAAAGGCAAACATCAAGGCAAAGACTGCTGCAAATGCAGGAATCATGTATTTTGTTTTGGTGTTCATTGAGAGTATCACTTGATTTTGAATAAAAGGCATTGTTATCAAGTGATACGTAACAATGTTCCCTGACCTTTAAAACTAATTTTCATTAAAAAGATTCAAATGAATTGTGCAGGAAAATACTATAAACAAAATAAAATTATTTTTCAATTGGATTTTTCCTGCCATTGCTCAGGACAAAGACAAGTTGACTGAAACAAATACCACATTATTGTCCGAAAATGTTCAAGAAAAACCCTCAATGGTTTTAGAAATTAAAAACATATCCCAAGTCTACAAAACAGCAGCAGGCAACGTAATTGCTTTAAAAAATGTCAGCTTTTCAATTCCCAAAGGCCAATTTGTTTCAATTGTTGGTCCATCTGGGAGTGGCAAATCAACACTCTTGAACATGATTGGAGCTTTGGATCGTCCAACCAAAGGTGTAATTGTATTTGAAGGGATAAACATACAGACATTATCTGATAATACAATTGCAAATTTTCGCAATAAAAAAATTGGATTTATTTTTCAATCTTTTAACCTCATTAATCGTTCATCAGTTCAAAAAAATGTTGAAATTCCAGGAATTATTTCTGGAATGAATCCTGATGTAAGAAAAAAACGTGCATTATCTATCTTGAAATTAATGGGGATTCTAAACAAGGCAAAATTAAAACCAATTAATCTTAGTGGTGGAGAACAACAAAGAGTTGCAATTGGGCGTGCATTGATTAATAACCCATCCATGATTCTTGCAGATGAACCCACAGGCAACTTAGATACCAAGACTGGTGCGGAAATTTTTGAACTATTGTCACAATTATCCAAAAAATACCATAGAACCGTTTTAATGATTACACATAATCCTGATTTAGCAAAAAGAACAGAACGTTCAATCTACATGAAAGATGGAATGGTGGAAAAAGATGTTTACAACTAAAAATCAAATGCATTCAAAGAATGCTTTTACAAAATTTGCTGTAATTGTATTTTCCATTATTATGCTTACCTCTTCATTTCCATTGACTCCTGCTGATGCTCAAACTAGAGACTGTCTTACAGACACTGTTACTAGAGTGGATGCAGATTACAACGGTCCAGTTTTTTTAGATGCGTATTGGACTGATAGGAGTTCCACGGTAGAAAACGAATTAAACCCAACAGAATTGGTAGTTGGACCTGGAGAAGGTCAATCTACACTTGCTGTAGTCTTTGTAAATCGTTCTCCTTTGGAATTGTATGCAGTTACGGGATATCTACGTCTGCCTGACGGATTTATACCTGGAGGCACAAGTGCTGATCCTGAGGCCAAGGCATATTTTGAATCAAGAATTAGTAAAAACAGTCAAGATGTATCTCAGGCAAGTTATTTTGATGAACTAGAAGAAGGCGAGGTCTTTACACTTTATTTTGATGTGGAAATTACTGACGAAGCAGTAGTTGGGTCATATCGTGGACAAGCAATTTTAGACTATTCTACTCCTGACTATGTACGTAGCTGCAAATCTGCTCTACTAACTGTTCCCTTTATTCTACCTGGAAAAGTTATTTTGGATCTTACTACTGACAATATACCACTTACACCCAAAATTGCAAATGAAGTGGAATTTTTCATTTTAAACAAGGGAAGTGTTGATGCAACAGGTGCAGTTTTAAGAATATCAAACATTGGGGAATCTACAGATTCAGGTGGTTCAGGTCAAACAGTAGTTACTGATACAATTGAGACAGAACTTGTTAATCTTGGAGATAATACTTTCAACATTGGAACTATTCCTGCAAATAGTAATGTGACTGTTTCAACGAATATATTTCCTGAAGCTACAGCTGGTTCCACAGTTCAAAACATTAGTTTTGAAATTGAATACATTAACGCATATGGATACCAACAAACTGAAACATTAACTACAGGGCTTGTAGTATCTCCAAAACCATCTGAATCTCCAATAATTATTTCTGTAGATACTGTTCATGAACAAGCAGTAGTCACTGCAGGAATGGTTGAAAATATTAAATTTGAAATTACAAATAGCGGATATGGTGACATATCTGATTTACTTGTAACTCTCTCTGGTGAATCTGCTGAAATGGAAATAATGGGAAAATCAAAATGGGTTATTGAATCACTTTTGATAGGAGAAACTGTTGATATTTCTACAGATGTTTTTGCATCAACTAGCCTAATTAATAATCCCAGTTCATTTACTCTTGAGCTGGATTACATCTCAGATGGAGAATCAAATGTAGAAACATCAGATGTAGGAGTATTTGTTGCAGGAAAAATTGATTTAGAACTTTATGATGTACAGATAAACAATATTGGAGGCAGATTGTATGTTGTTGGAAATATTCTCAATCAGGGCAGTACTACCGGAAAATTTGCAAATATTGAATTGATAGATTTTCCAGATCTGCCAACCAATCAAACTAGTAATTTAAACACATCAGATTTGCCCCAACAAACACAGGGACAGTTTCCTACTGATGGCTCCTTTGGTTCTGGACCTCCTAGCGATTCCTTTGGCTCTGAAACTCTGAACAATCCAAATGTTGCTGATGTTTCTAGTAATACTGGTGACTCTTCTGTTACACCACAATATCTGGGTGATTTGACAGATGATTCTTCAATACCATTTAGCATACCATTGCCATTTTCCTCAATTCCTCCTGGCACATACCCATTTTCATTTAAGGTTACATATGCTGATGATCTTAGAACTTTTCATGATGTTGTTTTTGATGAAAACATAAGCATTTCACAAACAATACAACAAACACAATCTAGCACAAACCAAAATCAATCTGGATTTGACTTTTTGTCTACAGAAGTTATTGTTGGAATTATTATTGCAGTTGTTATCTTGATTGCTATATTTTACATAAGAAAAAACAAAAGTACTTCTCAACCAAGTGAAGATTTAGATTTCTTGCTAGAAGATAAAAGTGATCCAAAAATTGAATCCTAAAGAAACTTTTATTCTGTCACTTAGTGCACTTAATGAACGTAAAATAAGAACACTACTTACAGTATTGATGGTAGTAGTTGGAAGCAGTTTGATGATTGTATTAAATGGCATGAGTGCAGGGCAGACTCAATTACTTGAAGAGCAATTAAACCAACTTGCAGATAATGTCTTGACTGTAACTCCTGGTCAAAACTCTTTTCAAAGTATTGATACAACTCCTTCAATGGTTTTTAACAGCGTAGTTGTAAGTCGGATAAACTCTTTGGCATATGTAGAAAAAGTTGTCCCGCAATATACTGGCAATGTCCAACTCAATTCACAATCAAGAGTAGTCAGTGCATCTATTTTGTCAATGAACCCTGAAGATGTCTATGTTAGTGTTCCAGGACTTGAATTAGAAACAGGTTCTGTGATAAAACCGACTGATCCTTCTGCAATACTTGTTGGAAATACTGTAGCAAATCCTGATGGTTCTACATTTCCAATAGTAACAATAGGTCAGTCAATTAGACTTTCTTTTAGCTCCACAGACAGTAACGGCGAACAAGAACAAAATTCTCGTACGTTTGTTGTTTCTGGAATTTTAAAAGAATCTGGCGATTTTTCTTTGGATAGATCAGTGATAATAAACGAGAGTATAGGCAACACATTTTTGAAAAAATCTGGCAAGTTTGATAGTTTACTGGTTGTGACACAGTCTGCTGATTTGGTTGATGTAGTGGAAGAAGAGATACGTGATCTGTATGGTTCATCAATAGGAATTGCTAGTCTTACATCTAGAATTAGCTTTAGACAGGACATCACACAAAGTAATAATGACTTTATCCAAAGTGTCGGAATCATTGCGTTGGTTGTAGGTGCTGTAGGTATTATTACAACTCTTTACACATCTGTTACTGAAAGAATAAAGGAAATCGGAACTATGAAGGCAATCGGGACTCAAAACAGCTCTATTCTTTTTCTTTTCTTAATTGAAGCATTGCTAATTGGCATGATTGGAGGAACAATGGGTGTTGTTGTTGGAATTTTAGCAGGTCAATCATTATCTTCAGTAATTTCATCACCTTTGCCTGGATCTTCAGGAAGTGCACCAGTTTATTTTATTGAAGACTTGCTTTCTGTATGGTTTTTGTCTGTTGGATTAAGTGTGATAGCAGGAATTCTTCCAGCATGGAAGGCATCTAGACTATCTCCTCTTGTAGCATTGCGTAGAGAATAACTCTCAAAACTAATCTGTGAATTAAGGGTAACAATGTTCCCTGACCTTTATTAAATAAATTCTGAGTGTGATCTTATGGTACAAGTCTGCAAGGGGATTTGTGAGCAAAAAAAAGCTCTTTACAAGCCTAATAATTTACGTTATAAATCAGGACAAAAAAGATGCGGTTTGTGTGCCTGTTATTTTGACATTAATGAGAACATCTGTCCATGCTGTACTTCAAAACTCAGAACAAAACCACGCGACAAACGATTATGGGAACAATTATGATTTACTATGGATTGTATTTTTAGTAGGGACAGCATTTGGCACGTGAATATCGAGACAGAATTTACATCAGGAAGGATATCTTATTGAAGCTTTACGAATTTGGTGAAATGAATCAGAGTAGACTGATGAGTATATGTGGATTGAACAATGTTAAACACAAAGGAATCTTAGATAATATGGTGAATAAGCAAATGATTGAAAGAAGAGATGAATCTTGGGGACAAAAAACTATTCACAAATACAGAATTGCTGAAAAGGGAAAAATATTACTTGAAGAGGTTTTGCAAAGATATGAGGACTTATTTCCAAGAGATGATGGGGAGGAATAAAATTGTCTAAAGACAGAAAAGATGAACGTGAGAATATTTTTGAGATCTTAGATGGGATCATGTTCCAACTAAGTAGAACAAAAAAAATGTTTTTGATAATGATAATTACTATATTGATTATTCCACCAATAGCTCTGCTTGTCATGACTTCAATAGTTGAACCTCCCTTTGAGCAACAGTTTGAGCAAAGACTGCAGGAAAGGTTAGAACAAGGGCAAATAACTCCCGAAGAATACGACAATATCAAAAATAAAATAGTAGATGATAGACCTAGCCGTTTACTTCATCCTCCACAACTGATAATCTTTGTAATCTCATCAGTGTGGTTGGGAATAGGAATCAGACAATGGATTATTCTATCTAGATGGGACAAAAAATATCGACAATTCAAAGAAGAACAAAAGGAAATTGACAAAAACTTTGAGGACGACAATGATGAAAATCAATAGGATGAGAAATAAGTAACTTAAATGAACGTCAGAAATTATTTGTTTTATTCTACAACTACTGCTATTGCTGGAATAATACATTTGGTATTAGGACTTCCATCAAACAATCTCAACTCTCAGATGCTATTTGTTGTAGGAGGTGCAGTTCATGTATTCTGATTCGTTCCTATGATCAGAAAATTGGGTACTATATGGTATGGTGTAGGTCTTGGTGGACATAGAAAATGACAACAATTGCTGATCAATCTTTCGTGATAGACTTTCAATGTCTGCTAAAGATGTTTAATTAAAAACTGAATGGTACGGGGAAATAAGTACCATTCAGCATTCCACTTATAGGAAACACCTGTAATATGTGGGATTTATCAAGAATTAAAACTTCAGGTAACATTGTTACGTAACATTATTCCACTTTGTTTTAATTCTGTTTTTTTCATGTGTGATAATGCAACAATACATTAACAAAAAATTCTTTGGAATTTTATTTACAGTGTTTTGTTTTTCTATACCGATCAATTCTTCGGCATATGCATTATCTGAGGAAGAATGTAGTGAGAGCATAGAAAAGCTAAGATCTGGAGAAATTTCAAAAGAAGAAGCTGAGAAAATTATGGCTGAATGTGGTGAACCTTCCTTCAACGGTGAACGTCCAGTAGGTAAATGTCCAGAAGATAAAAAAGTCGATGGAAAATGTCCAGCAGAGGAACGTCCAGTAGGTAAATGTCCAGAAGATAAAAAAGTCGATGGAAAATGTCCAGCAGAGGAACGTCAAGTAGGTAAATGTCCAGAAGATAATTGTCCTACCAAAGAAATGAAAAATTGTCCAGAAGATAAAAAAGTCGATGGAAAATGTCCAGCAGAGGAACGTGAAAATCATTTATCACAAAAATATCCAGAAGAGCACAAAAAATCACCTCGACAACAAATGAAAGATGGAGTAAATGCTTCAGACGTATCATGTAATGAGGACAGAGTACTAGTGATCAAAACATCAACAGAAAAAGCACTATGTGTATCATCAACTTCTGTAGAAAAATTGATTGAGCGTGGAATAATTTACCTTCCATAATTTTTTTATTTTTAAAACTCGTGTGAAATTTCTTGTGTGTAGTATCTTATTTGTTGCATCTTGATTTGTTGTATTACGTAGAAAGTATTGATATCTCCTGAAATCATATCGCAGTACATGATGAGTTTGAAGCAAAACAGAAGTTTATTCGTAGCATGAGTTAAATTCAAAACACTCTACTGATCAAAAAACGATAGGAGAGTTTAGACCATCATTTCTCAATATGAGAAATTCAGGGTTCTAACCCTTCTTTTTTTCTTTCAAGTTCAATTCAAGTGCTTGAGCCATTTTTAGAAAAAGAATAATTTCAATATCTAAAATTATTGAGCCCGCCCCCTTTTTGGGTACAAAAATGGGCCCACAGGGACTAGACTAGCATTTTGGGGATAAAAAGAGACGCAGATAGGCGTGAAATCAGTATCAAATTAGATTTCTAAGATTACCAATCCA
>JBBSWR010000066.1:0-8847 GCA_038046185.1 Nanobdellota archaeon | reverse complement strand
GTTTTGCTTCCATAATTAAATCTCTTAATAAGGCTATTTAAATAATTAACTAAAACAACCCTTCCGCGAGTTGATGGCGGGAAACTTTTTAGTGACTTGTGAGCGAGTTCGCAAAGAACGAAGCTCACTCGCATTCGACAAAAAAGTTTCATCAAAAAAGGTAGGCTTCGCAGTGACATGCGAGGTTCGCGACCTCGCTCACCAGGTCACCGCTCAGCCCACTAAAAAATCAATATTTAGACTGAGGGACTGTTAAAATAAAATCTAGGCAACATAAAAGTTTTCAATCAAAAAACTTAATAAACTTAAGGATAAAATTATTTTATATGGAATACTCCAGATTGGTGGAAGTTTACGAGGAATTGAATAAAACAGCCAAGCGCCTTGAAAAGACGCATATAATTTCAGAATTCTTGAAAGATGTAAGCGTGGAGGATGCGGAGCACGTAACACTCCTGCTTGAAGGCAGAGTTTTTCCAAATTACGACCCGAGAGAAATCGGAATTGCAGCAAGGACAATGCTCAAATCTTTGAGCGCGGCAACCGGAATAAGCACGGATAAAATAGAAAACGAATGGAAAAAGCAGGGAGATTTGGGATTGGTTGCTGAAATAATTGTAAAAACAAAAAAGCAGTCAACTCTGCAGTCAACAAAATTAACAGTCAAAAAAGTTTTTGAAAACATAAGGAAGCTCGCAGAGCTGCAGGGCGAAGGCACTGTAGATAGAAAAGTGCAGCTGATTGCAGAATTAATAACATCGGCAAAGCCGCTTGAATCAAGGTATATAGTTAAAACAGTCCTGGACGAAATGCGAATTGGCGTCGGGGAAGGGGTAATGCGCGATTCAATCATATGGTCTTCATTCGGAAACGAAATAGGAATAAAATACGTGCGGGAAGGAAATGAAATAGATATAGGCGACCGTGAAAAGTACAATAAATACGCTGATGCTGTTCAAAGAGCCTACGATTTGACAAATGAATTTGCGGAAGTTGCAAAGGCTGCAAAGAAAGGGCTCAAAGAATTGGAAAATATCGAGATGAAAGTCGGCATTCCAATTCAGGTCATGCTTGCATTAAAAGTGGACACAGTTGAAGAGGGATTTGAAACTGTCGGAAAGCCGTGCGCTGTAGAATTCAAATATGATGGCTTTCGTTTGCAATGTCACGGGGATGGTAATGGAAACATCAAATTATTCACAAGAAGATTGGAAAATGTAACAAATCAATTCCCAGATGTTGTTGAGCATGTAAGGAAAAATGTCAAGGCAAAAACTTTCATAATTGATTCCGAGGCAGTCGGTTTTGACAAAAAAACCGGAAAATACCTTCCGTTCCAGAGCATTTCCCAGAGAATCAAAAGAAAATATGACATTGAGCAAATTTCGGAGGATTTTCCTGTTGAATTAAATGTCTTTGATTTAATCTATTATGACGGCAAAAACATGATTTCCGAGCCGTTCGAAAAAAGAAGGAAAATTCTTGAGAAAATCATAAAGCAGCAGCCCAAAAAGATTGTTCTTTCAAAGCAGAAAATTGTTTCTGATGAAAAGGTAGTCGAGCAGTTTTTCAAGGACGCGTTTAATGCAGGAAATGAAGGTCTGATGTTCAAGGCCCTGAATGCGCCTTACAAGCCCGGCGCAAGGGTCGGCCACATGGTAAAATTCAAGGCAATAATGGAAACTCTTGATTTGGTTATTGTTGCCGCAGAATGGGGCGAAGGCAAGCGCTCAAAATGGCTCAGCAGCTACACAATCGCATGCCTGGATGAAGACGGCAATTTCGTTGAAGTAGGAAAAGCCAGCACAGGATTGAAGGAAAAAGAGGAAGAAGGCCTAAGCTTTATGGAAATGACTAAACTATTGCGCCCATTAATTATTTCTGAAAAAGGCCGTGAAGTCAGAGTCAAGCCAAAACTGGTAATTGAAGTTGGATATGAAGAAATTCAAAAATCCCCCACTTATGCTTCCGGTTACGCTTTAAGATTTCCGAGAGTTATTTCTCTTCGCACTAATGATAAAGGACCAGAACAAGCGTCTACAATAGATTATGTTAAAAAATTATTTGAAGGCCAGAAGAAGAGATAGAACTATTTAATTATTAATTGTAAAATATTTTTTCCTAAGGGGGTCAACTCATAAATCCTGCCCTTAATTTCTTTAGGATTTATACACACAACAAGTCCTTTCTTCTTAAATTCTCTTAAAACATCACTGACACTATTTCTTGTAATTTTAGGATTAATCTTAACAGATCCTTTGTATATCTGTGCTGGAATTTTACGTCCACTAATAACTTTTATTATTTCTCTTCTTTGTGAGCCCCTTAGCACCCAAGCAAGAAGTTTTAGTTCTTTTTTATTCATTAAACTTAAAGAAATCTGAATATATATTGCTTTTTCACCAAATATACACCAAAAGATTTAAATATAGTATACTGAACCCATGTACTTCTGGGGGGGTTAATGGTTAACAAGAAACTTGTAATTGGTGGGGTTGTTTTAGCCGTTGTTGTTATAGTATTTGTGGTGATAAGTTCTACTGGCAGATTAACAGGTTTTGCAGTTACAAGTCCTATTAAAACTTGTAAAAATGTTGAAGTGCCTTATGAAACTCAAGAAGCATATCAAGAGGAAGAGCCATATCAAGCTGTAGAGGAGTATACTGTTCCATTAAAGTATGAAGTGATTTCTGCTCAGCAGGGCTCAAAGAGCGGCTTTAATTATTTTACAACATTTACCGTCAAAGTTAAAAACGTAGATTCCGAAACTGGCATATTTACTGTCAGGATGTATTTCAAAACGGTGAACGATCCAGAAACAAACAAAGATTCAACACAATATATAATGCCTGGAGAAGTTAAAACTTTTTACCAAGAATATGATAGTGACTTCACAGAAGATGTAGTTACACGTTATCAAGTTATACCAGATGAAAAAACATTAACAAGGACAGTAACAAAGTACAGAACAGTCACTAAATATAAATCAGTAACAAAATACAGAACCGAAGAAAAATGCAACTAATTTGAAATGCATAGGAATAAGGTCAAACAAAATTTAATCCTTTTTATTTCTATTATTTTAATGGTTTATGGTCTTTGCGGAGTTCTGTTAGGCTTTTTTGTAATTCACGATATTAACAACTATAAATTTAATTTTGAATTTCAATCTAAAGAATTACAAGTAAGCATTCAAAAAGAGTTTGAAGCTATGAGTAAAACTATGGAGAAAGCATCTTTTTCTGCTTCAAATGCTGGAAAAAGTATTACAAGCGCGAAAAAATCTTTGTATTCCGCTCAAAATTCTGCTAAAGTTGGTTCTGAAACCATTAGAGATATTTCTCCGCTCTTAACTAGGATAGGGGATACATTCAATATCTGTTTTTTAACAGTCTGTCCCTTTCAAAAGGAAGCAAATTGGTTTTACCAGCGAAGTGCACAGTTAAATGAATTGAGCATAAACATTTACAATCTAAGTATTAATATCGGTGAAACAGCAAACAATTTGGAAACAAACTCAAAAGATATGGATGATTTGAGCAAAAATTTGTTGGATATGTCAAAACAATTAAAAGATGTTTCTGACAAATTTAATAATATTGCAGATTTAAATCCATTAATAAACAAATTTAAACAATTTACAAAATTGTTAGTATTTTGGATGATAATTTTACATCTCATTATATTTTTGATTGGATTGGTTTTCTTGGTATATTTAGAATAGTAATCTTTGCAATCACAAATAGAAATATATAAATACAGGATACAAACTGGTAAATAAGGGGTGGATTAAAATGGTATATTGTCATAGTTGTGGGAAGAAAACAACAGCTTCACATAAACATTGTCCAGAATGTGGGGCGTCGTTGAAAGAAAGTGCTCATGACGAGAATAAAAAAGAAGTTGTAAGGGAAATAATAAGAGAGCCTGCGGCTACAGCACAGCAAACTACAGTAGTTCACGGAGGCGGTGGATTTTTCTCGTCCTTAATGCAAGGCGTTGGCGGTAGTATGGGGTGTTGCATTGGGGCGATTGTGGTAGTAGTTATAATTGTTATAATAATAGCTAATAACTAATATGCATTTGCCTCGTGTTGTGTGCCACCAGTTACCAGAAAGATGTTTTCGTGTGAATGGTCGTCCTATGTTTCTATGTGCAAGATGTTTAGGTTTATACCTATCTATGCCGATAGGATTTTTTCTTTCTTTTATTTTTAATTTAGGTCTAATGTTTAATAAAAATCAAATCTTACTTGTTGGTTTTATTATGTGCCTACCGATGGCTGTAGATGGGACAACTCAATTGCTAAAATTCAGAGAAAGTAATAATCGTCTAAGATTGTTTACTGGTATATTGGCAGGATTATTTTGTGGAACAGCAATACATTACATCTTATTTAAAATATATTTCAACTGATTATCCATAAACCCCAAACCTTTAAATATCCCTCAAAATAACCAGTTCTAAAATGATAATCGGCTTTGGCTTCACCAAATTAAGCGCAGAGAAAAACGCGCAGGCAAAAGGCAACATTGACATAAATAACAATGTCAGCATCAAGGATGTGCAGGAAGACAGTTTTTCCATGGGCAAGGAAAAGCAGAATGTCCTGAAATTCACTTTTGATTTCACGTCAAAATACGAGCCGAATGTCGGCACTGTTCTTTTGGAGGGCGAGCTTTTATACGTTGAAGAGCCCAAAAAAGTGAAGGAAATACTTAGCAGCTGGAAGAAAGACAAGAAGCTGGACAAAGAGCTCATGGCAACTCTTCTTAACACCCTGCTTGTAAAATGCAACGTTCAGGCTTTGATTCTGAGCCAGCAGATTAACCTGCCGCCTCCAATCCCGCTGCCAAAAGTGCATATGGCAGCGCAGCAAAGCGATTATATTGGATAAAATTGTTTTTGATTTCTTATAATTTAAAGTTTATTGATAGTGTAATAGGATTATATTTGCACTTGATGGTAACATGTAATGGGGTGGGTGGAGGGCAAATATTTACTCATATAGTGTAACAATAAAAGTCCCTCCCTTAAGAATTTGTTAGTTGAAAATTAAATAAGCATCCTTAACTAAAAATTCAATCGCAACATTTATAAAACTGTATACCTACCTGAATGTTACAACAAAAATGCCAGACAAAGAGCTAAAATTAAAGGTCGCTGAAGCAATTCAGGATGATGTAAACAAGGGAATAGTCAGGATTGATTCCGGCTACCTGTCAGAGGTAGACATAAAGACAGGCGACATTGTTGAGATAGAAGGCGAAAGAAAAACAGTTGCAATCGCAGACCGTTCTTATCCGGGGGATATCGGATTAAACATTATCAGGATGGACGGAATCATAAGAAAGAACGGCAAAACAGGAATAGGCGAGATTGTAAAGGTAAGAAAAGCTGTTGTTAAGGAAGCAAAAAAAATTATCATTGCTCCTGCAAGAAAAGGAATTGTTATCAGGGCTTCTCCGGAAATTTTCAAGCAGGGATTGCTAGGCAGAGCCGTCGTGAAAGGCGACATTGTTTCTTTAGGCGGAGCCAGAAGAAGAAAATCAACAATGGCAAACAACCCATTTTTTGATGAAGATATTTTCAGCATACTGGATGAAAGCATGATGGGCATCGGATTTGGAGACATAAAATTTGTTGTTGTTGACACAAACCCAAAGTCAGCTGTTATAATCCTTGACCAGACCGAAATAGAATTCCGCTCGGAAGCTGTTGAAGTTGAGGAAGAAAGAGTTCCCGAAGTTTCATATGAAGATGTCGGAGGATTAGAGGACGAAATAAAAAAAGTCAGGGAAATGGTGGAACTGCCGCTAAAGCACCCTGAAATTTTCGAAAGATTGGGAATCGAAGCGCCAAAGGGAGTTTTGCTGCACGGCCCCCCGGGAACAGGAAAAACTTTGCTGGCAAAAGCGGTTGCAAACGAAACAAACTCTCATTTTATTTTAATCAATGGGCCGGAAATAATGTCAAAATATTACGGCCAGTCAGAGGAAAATTTAAGAAAGAAATTCGAGGAAGCGGAAAAAAACGCGCCTTCAATAATTTTCATTGATGAAATTGACGCAATCGCATCCAAAAGGGAAGAGACAAGAGGCGAAGTTGAAAGAAGAGTTGTAGCGCAATTACTGGCTTTAATGGACGGCCTTCAATCCAGAGGAAAAGTTGTTGTGATTGCAGCAACAAACGTGCCGAATATTCTGGATCCTGCATTAAGAAGGCCTGGAAGATTTGACAGGGAAATTGAAATTGGAGTTCCAAGCAAGGAAGGCAGGCTGAATATCCTCAAAATTCACACGAGAAACATGCCGATGTACACAAGGGAAAATATCGTAAAGGAAAGCGATTTTGAGCCGGAGTACAAGGAAGCTATCTTAAATTTGCTGAGATACAAGGACGGCAATTCAAAAAGCATGGAAAAAACAATCAGCCGATATCTGGTTGAAAATCCGGAAAAAAATGAATTGTTCAAAAAAATTGATACTTCAAAATTAAGAAAGTACACTGACAGGATAATCAATGACCTTAAAATAGTTCACCTGAAAGAGCTGGCAGAAATAACTCATGGCTTTGTCGGCGCTGATTTGGCTTCGCTGGCAAAAGAAGCTGCAATGATTGTTTTGAGAAAAGTCCTTCCCGACATTAAATTAAAAGAAGCCGAGCCATTGCCGAAAGAGCTGCTGGAAAGGCTCGTTCTCACTCAAGTTGATTTCAAGGAAGCATTAAAAGTCGTAAGGCCGAGCGCATTAAGAGAAGTCCTTGTTGAAATTCCTAATGTTAAATGGGAAGATATTGGCGGACTGGAAAACATAAAGCAGGAGCTGATTGAGGCAGTTGAATGGCCTTTGAAGCATCCTGAAGCATTTAAGAGACTTGGAGTAAGACCTCCGAGGGGAATTTTGCTTTACGGCGCTCCAGGCTCCGGGAAAACACTATTGGCAAAAGCAGTTGCTAATGAAAGCGAGGCGAATTTTATTTCTGTCAAAGGGCCGGAAATGCTGTCAAAATGGGTTGGCGAATCGGAAAAGGCAGTCCGGGAAGTTTTCAAGAAAGCCCGCCAGGTCAGCCCGTGCATAATATTTTTTGATGAGCTCGATTCACTTGCGCCAAAAAGAGGCGCTTCATCCGACAGCCATGTAAGCGAAAGGGTCGTAAACCAATTGCTAACCGAGATTGACGGTTTGGAAGATTTGCACGATGTTGTTGTGATTGCCGCCACCAACAGGCCTGACATAGTTGATACCGCTTTGTTGAGGCCTGGAAGATTTGACAGGATGATACTGACCCCGATTCCAGACGAAAAATCAAGATTTGAAATATTCAAGGTGCATACAAAAGGAATGCCGATAAGCGTTGAAATTCAGCCGGAAAAATTGAAAGCCAAGAAAATGATTGCCGCCAAGACAACAGGCAAAGGAGATGCAGCTTCAGTTGAATACGAAGATGTTCTCGATAAAAACGTGCTGAAAACAAAGGAAGATTTATTGTCGCAGCTTGCAAAGAAAACCGAAGGCTATGTCGGAGCTGACATCGAGGCAGTCTGCAGGGAAGCTGCAATACTCACATTAAGGGAAGACATTGATTCAAAAGAAATTTTCCCAAAGCATTTCGACAAAGCGCTTGACAAAGTTCGCCCTTCCGTCACAAAAGACGTTGAGAAATATTACGAGGAGCTGCAGGAGCAGTTAACCTCCGCCCGTGCAAAGCAGATGCTGGATGAAAAGCCGGGGTATATGGGATAAAATTTATTTTGATTTCTTTAATTGATTGTTAAATACAATTGGGAAAACCGCTTTTCTAGATGATAAAAAGCAGTAAATCCTTTTAGTTGCCGCATTCGTTAAATGTCACAAAAAAGAAGAGAAGATGAAAAATGTTAATATACTGTTTCATAACAAGCGCTTAACAAAATTTTTTCTTACTGCGGGTCGCCGTCCTTTCTTAGCCAAATGTCAAAACTCTATCAGATTCTTCAACTAATTTTAATAAATCTTTCATAGTTGAAATTGGACAAATATTGGTGCCTTCTTTTTGTCTTGATTTTAGGCAAGTTCCACAAGCCAATATTTGACCTTTATTTTCAACAAATGAATCTGCCTGTTCCCTTACATTATATTTTTCATCTTTAATGTCTTCTATTTCAACTCCTTTATTTATCAGGAAAACTTTTACTTCATGATTTGCTTTCAATGAAGTATTTCCAAATCTAAAAGCATTCCAGACAACTTCTGGTTCATTTGTGCCTATAACTATGCCAATTTTCATGTGCTGCCTCACCCTATAAGTTCCTTTTTTATTCTTTCATATTGCTTTTTGCTGATATCTCCTGAAGCGTATTTTTTTTGAGAATTGTCAATGTGTCATCTTCACTTTTAGTGCTCTGTGCTGCATTAATTAGGGTTATAACCAGCCAAGTTATGACTCCCCAGAACAACAGCATAAAGAGGAATCCGAACCCCATTCCAAATCCCATCATGCCGTAGCCACCCATTTCGAAGCTTCCAAAAAGAAGAAGCAATGCAACAGCAGCAAACACCCATACCCACACATTTTTATTGTCTTCCATAAAATCTCCTGTTTCTTTTCATTAATTTTTTCCCAGTTTTTCAGCTAAAACTTCTCTGATGATATCAAATGCCTTAATGATTTTTGGATTTGTAAGTTTGTAATAGACATTTTTGCCTTTTCTGTTTGACGTAACAATATCTTTAGACTTCATAATAGATAAGTGCTGGGAAATATTGGCTTGGCTTAACTTTGTTTTGTCTATTAATTCTGTTACTGACAATTCTTTATCTCGCAAAAGGTTCAGAATTTCCAATCTAGTTGAATTTGAAAATACCT
>JBBSWR010000065.1:0-1041 GCA_038046185.1 Nanobdellota archaeon | reverse complement strand
AATATTATGAAACGAATTAATCTGTCGAAAGGAAATAATAAACGGATAACACAGATAGAAAGAAGTTTGGAAGAAATTAAAAGCATATTCAAATTTTTATTGTCGTCTTATGCTTCTTTGTACTTGTGCCCTATAACCAGAACTTCAACATAAACTTTGTTGCCCGTGATTGTGTATAAAATCCTTAATTTTCCGACTCTTATTCGGTAATAATCTTTTAAATCGTACATTAACTTTTTATTTCTTTCGGGAAATTCCTCAAGCTCCAGTAATTTGTTTAAAACCTGCTCTTCAAGGGTTTTATTCTTTAACTTCTTCAAATCTTTCAAGAAAGAATCAGTTAAAATAACTTCATAAGTCATTTTTTGAGAACATCTCTTAATTTATGAACTCGTCCAGCCTTAATATCCTCTTTGCTCATTCTAATTGACTCCCGCACTTCAGGCTTATTCATCAGTTCTATAGACTCCACAATAGAATCAAACTCTTCTTTCTTCCTTATCATTTCATTAAAAATGTCTTCATTTATTGTTATTGTTTTAGGCATTTTTCCACCTACAAGGTTTAGCGGCTTTAGTCTATATAAAGATTTCGGACAAGCATTTCTAAAACTATACCAATTTTTTTACATTCAATCTTTCAAGAAATCAGTAAGCGTGTCAACAATCTTTTTCATTGCGTCGTTGTTGACAGTAATTGTGTAGCTCTGCAAAATGACTTTTAGCTCGTTCATTGTTGTCGGAGCAATGTCAATTATCTTGTGAACGTGCTGCTCTTTCAGCCTTGGAATGTTGAGCTTCATTATTTTATCAAACAGCTCATCAGTGTTTTTAAGCGTAAGAACCTGCTGAAGATATTCTTCTGTCCTGTTAGCCCTGAAATTAAGCTCGCTGTCCCTTTTCCTTATTTTCTCCAGCTCTTTCTTAAGCTGGTACATGTTCATAGGCGTTTCAGAAATAATTTGCATATCACTCATTTTAGACCCTCTTTAGATGAACGGGATGAACAATCAATTCCTTTTCTTTTCCCCTGTCATTAATA
>JBBSWR010000064.1:0-1107 GCA_038046185.1 Nanobdellota archaeon | reverse complement strand
CAATAAATTATCGCATGTTTTAAATAAAATTCCCGTTTATTTAGTATTAAACTTAAACGTCGGATTGATTGGAGCTGGAGCTGCCGGAGCGGATATGCTGAAATGAAAGAATGCAACTGTATTTTCACTATTTTTGGAGCAACCGGAGACCTGGCAAACAGAAAACTGCTGCCTGCGCTCTACTTTCTCGAGCAGGAAAAGCAGCTGAAAGATAATTTCAGGATAATCTGCATAGCAAGGAAAGAGAAAACGAATGAGCAGTACAAAGAAAGGGCTTCCAATTCAATAAAAAAATTTTCAAGGATAAAAGTCCAGGACGAAATTTTGAAAAAATTATTGTCAAGGATAACTTATCTCAGGATGGACTTCGCAAATTTACCGGATTATGAAGTACTCAAGTCTTTGATTGAAAGCGCATCCTGTGAAAAATGCAGGAAGTGCGAAAGAATATTCTACCTTGCAGTTCCGTCAGCGCTGATAGGGGGGATTGTTGATAATCTTAAGTCAGTTGGGCTGGCAGAACGGCAAACTGACGGCAGCCCTTACAGCAGGATAATGTTTGAGAAGCCATTCGGCCATGATTTGAAATCTGCAAAAGAGCTGAATAATGCAATAATGAAAGTATTCGACGAGAAGCAGGTTTACAGGATTGACCATTACATGGCAAAAGAGCTTGTGCAGAACTTGCTTGTTCTGAGGTTCGCAAACAGCATTTTTGAGCCGCTGTGGAACAAGGAGTATATTGACCATATTCAGATTACCGTTGCTGAAACTCTCGGCGTTGAGACCAGGGGGGATTATTATGACAAAGCAGGAGCTTTAAGGGATGTCATTCAGAACCACATGATGCAGCTGCTCAGCCTGGTAGGGATGGGCGCTCCAAAAACAATGAACGCCGATGACGTCAAGGATGAAAAAGTAAAAGTGCTTAAATCAATAGGCGGGCTAAATCACTTAGATGGCCATATTATTATTGGGCAATACGCGAGCGGGATTGTTGAAGATAAAAAAGTAATTCCCTACAGGGATGAGCCCGAAGTTGATAAGAATTCCAGCACGGAAACTTACGTTGCTTTAAGATTGGAAATAAACAACCAGATGTGGAAA
>JBBSWR010000063.1:0-1517 GCA_038046185.1 Nanobdellota archaeon | reverse complement strand
GATGAAAAACAGCAATGAGCCGCCGACAGAATCTATTATGCTGTTTAAAGAGCCTGGATTGAGTTCAGCTACAGTGGTCAACACATTAGGCCACACATAACTGCCCGCAATAACAGGCGCCTTTATCGATGGGAAACTCAAAGGCCCGAGAAAGCTGTTTCTGAATGTTGGCCATCCCGAAAACACAACGACAAATAACGCTGTTGAAATAAAATAGATAATTCCCACCAGGATTACATTGCGAATTGATTCATCGCCAAAAACAGACAGTATATTTTTTTTGATTTCACTGAGATTTATCAAGACTAAATAAACAAATTCTGCAGCTATAGTAACAAGCAGGAAGTCAAAGATGTACCACCATCCCGTCCAGGCAAATGTATAAAGCCCGGTAAAGAAACCCGCAAGCACAGTGATTCCAATAGTCTTCCAGATATTTTTTGAATCCATTGTAAGTATAAAGAGCCAGGTAACAACCAATGGGAAGAAAACAACCCAGGCATCGCTGTCTGCATGCCCGAATAAAGTCCTGCCTAAAAATGCCGCATTGACTGCCATCATAGTTGCGGCAAAAAATCCTCCCAAATTTCCAGCAATTTTTCTGGCTATAAGGAATACAAGCAGGACGCACAATGAAGATACAAATACCGGATAATAAAACATTGAGCGCATCAGCGTCAAATCGGGCACAAAGAAATGCAAAAACTTATAGAAATACGCAAGGAAATAAGGATGAAACAGGTCAGGAGAAACAATCCTACCCAGTGGAGCCATCTGGCGGTCGTCATATGATTTCCCGTCCTTTAAAACGTCCCCGGGATAGCCGTGGTCTAAAATATTTTTAGAATACCTGTACCAATAATACGGGTCAATATCCGGCATGTAATTTTTCCCGTTCTCATCGAGGAAAAACGACTTGAAATAGTTTGAAGTTTGCTTAATTTGGCTGTCAATCTGCACCTTGTTTTCGCTTATGACTTTCTGCAACTGCGCGCTTGCTATTGCATTTTTATTTGCATCTGGCAGATTTGGATTTTGCTGGTTTATGCTGGCCATTACCTGCGATTTGAGATTATCCATCACGCTCCTGGTGGCCCATTCATCCGTTATAGGCAAATACCCTGCCTGCATCCTTATATAAATTGAGAGAAGAATTGGAATCAAAACAAGAAATAAAACTCCATATTTGCTGAAGAAACTCCCAATACCACTCCAGTTAACATTCAGCTCCTCATCGCCGGATCTAACTTTATTGTCAGAAGTCTTGAATACATTTTTTATTTTGCCAAAATCAAAAGAGAGCTCATCATCGCTTTCTTTTACTGTTTCCGCGTGCGATGCTTCCTTGCCTTTTTCGCTCTTGAAGAAATTTTTAACTTTGCTAAAATCAACTGTTATTTCATCATCTTTTCCTTCTTCCTCGATTTCTTTTATGGATGTATCCTCTTTTTTCTCTTCCTTCTTTCCGCTCTTGAAAATATTCTTGAGCTTGCTGAAATCTATAGATACATCGTCGT
>JBBSWR010000062.1:0-3489 GCA_038046185.1 Nanobdellota archaeon | reverse complement strand
TGACTTTAACCAGGTTGGCGGATTTGTGATTGAAGAAGGAATTAATTTCAGCCATCTGAAATCATTGCTAAGGATGTTTGCAGAGGAATTTGCAGATGCAAAGGACATTAAAATCATTCCAAGCTATTTTCCTTTCACAGAGCCAAGCGCGCAGCTGATGGTAAACCATCCTGATTTGGGATGGATGGAACTGGCAGGAGCAGGAATTTTCAGGCCTGAGATGGTTAAGGCGCTGATTGGAAGGGAAGTCCCGGTAATCGCATGGGGTGTCGGGTTAGACAGATTGGCAATGTTCAAATTAGGAATTAAAGACATTCGCCATTTGTTTTCACATGATCTTGAAGTTTTGAGAAACGCCAGGGTAATTTAGAACAAGGGTTCCGCCCCTTGAGGACGGGAAACTTTTTTATCGAAAAAAGTTTCATCAAAAAATGTAGGCTTCGCAATTGCTCAGCCCACAAAAAAATAGTTCAAGATAAAAAATATAGGCATTAAATTCATGAAAAACAAAGAAGAGTTCATAAAAATCTGCCCGAAATGCGGAAGCATAGATTTGCCGGTCAGGTCTAATTTTATTGATATGCTGATGCCATCTGCAGAAAAATGCGAGAAATGCGGCTATTCGGGATTGTTCCCGGAAATCGGCATAAATGACATTGAGGATTTCAGGAAAGATATTAGTAAAAATACTGAATAAAATGCCAACAATAACTTTTTCATTAAAGGATTTAAATAATTTAGTAGGAAAAAAACTAAGCGCCGAGGAAGTACATGAGCTTGCGCAGTATGGGAAGGCGGAAGTCGAAGGCTATGATGAGGAAGCTGATGAATTAAAGATGAATTTTGACGATACAAACCTTCCTTATTTATGGTCTGCTGAGGGATTTGCAAGGTTGGTGAAAGGAATTCTTGGATTGCAAAAAGGGGTTCCTGAGCTTAAATTACATAAAGGAGATTATCAGGTTGTTGTTGACAAATCTGTAGCAAAAATCAGGCCTTTCATTGTTTGCTTTGCCGCCAAGGGTAAAAAAATGGATGACTATCTGCTGAAGCAAATTATTCAACTGCAGGAAAAATTCTGTGAAAGCTACGGGAGAAGAAGGCAAAAAGTTTCTATTGGGTTGTATTCGTACAAAAGGATTACTTTTCCACTGCATTTCAAAGCCGTTGAGCCGGATTCGGTTGAATTCATTCCGCTTGAATTCAAAGTTAAGATGAATTTAAAGGAAATTTTAGCGGAGCACCCGAAAGGAAAGGAATATGCTTTCACGCTTCAGGATTTTGACAAATATCCTGTTTTAATAGATGATAAAAACGAAGTTTTGAGCTTTATTCCCATTATAAATTCAAATTTCACCGGAAAGCTTGAAATTGGAGATGAGGATATTTTATTTGAAGCGACCGGAACAGATGAGGGAGCTGTAAACCTGGCTGCAAATATTTTTTCCTATGCCTTATCAGATCGGGGATTCCAGATTTATTCTGTTGAAGTAAAATATCCAGACAGAAAAGCTGTTGTGCCGAATCTTGAGAAAGAGACAATTGCAATAAAAAATGAGCAGATTAAGAAACTGTTCGGGCTGGAATTAAAAGAAAGCGAAGTAAAAAATCTTGCTGAAAAAGCGCAGTATGATTTCAAAGATTACAAAATTTCAATCGCACCCTACAGAGGGGATATCCTTCATCCCTATGATGTCATAGAAGACATAGGCATAATGTACGGCTTTGATAAAATAAAGGACACTCCGCTGGCAACTTATACAGTTGGCTCCTGGCTGGAATTAAATGAGTTTATTGACAGAGTAAGGGAAATTGTTATTGGCCTCGGCTATCAGGAGATAATGAGCGCTATTTTGACAAATAAAGATTATTTATACAATAAAATGAACACTGAAGATGAAGGGACTGTTGAGATTGCAGAGTACATGTCAGAGACTTACTCTGCTGTTAGGAGCTGGATTCTGCCAAATTTGATGGAAGTGCTTTCAAAAAACAAGCACGTCACTTTCCCGCAGAAAATTTTTGAGGAAGGATTGGTTAATGTAAGAAAAGGCGAGAAAATAGAGGAATTCCACAGGATTGCAATTGCTTCCTCATCTGAAGACACAAATTACACAGAAGCGAGGCAGGCGCTTGATCTGATAATGAAATTATTCGGGCTGCATTATGATATTGAGGAAACGGAGCACAGCTCTTTTATCGAAGGCCGGGTTGGAAGGGCAATAGTGAAAGGAAAAAAAGTTGCTTATCTTGGCGAGATTTCACCAAAAGTTCTTGAGAACTGGGGCTTGGACATGCCTGTTGCCGGGTTGGAACTGAATTTAACAGAGTTGTTTGAAGTAATGGGAAAAAATAAGGGCAACGAAAATAAGAGATAGAATTTCCGCTGTTACAATGAGAATGTCCTATTCAGGACATTTTTGTCTAATTATGATTAACACCGGACGTTAGATTAATAAATCAGAATGCCAATTAATATTTTTATGAAAATCGCAAAAAAGAAAAAAAAGAAGTAATAATCAAAAAAGATTAAAATAAAAATCAAACTAAATTTTTATTTTTCTTTTTTTACAGCCGGTTTCTTTGGCTTATCTTTTGGCTTTGATTCTTTCTTCTCGGCAGGCTTCGCTTCTTTGGCTTCCAGTCCCGCTTTTTCTTCCAAAGTTGTTTCCTGCTTAGCCTCGGCCTTTTTCGCTTTTGACTTGAAGAAGCCTAAAGATTTTTTCTTTTCCTGCTTCTGCTCCCTCAGCTGCTCAGGAGTTTTTCTTTTTGTCCTTGGCTTCTGTGATTTTGGCTTTGGCTTCGTCTCGCGCGCTTCCACTCCAATCTCCTTCAAAGCTTTTGCAACTTCCTCGTGAGAAGCATTCTTCTTAACCTTTACAACCTGATTTAACGGCTCCAGGTGGAGTATATTGCACTTTCTCCTTCTTGTTTCGCCGTCAATCATTACAAACTTATTATCCAGAATGTCTATAATCAATCCTTTCTTGCCAGCATCTCTTCCTGCCAGCTTGACAATAACTCTTCCGATTTCTATCATTTTATATCCTCCAATCACTCTTAGAATGGTGGTTGTCGCCAATCCACTTAAGTGACTTATTTGTTTTGTTTTTTAATGAATTAGATGTTTAAAATAATTTACTGCCTTGTTTTTTCCAATATCTTTGCTCTCATGCACCTGCTGCACAGGACTCCGCCGTAGGGCCTTTCCGGCCTTTTGAATGTCTTTGACATCTTCCTCATCCTGAACGGAAACTCTCTTGGAACACCTTTAAGATTGGTGCCGCAATTTCCGCATTTCGCAGGCTGCGGCTTCTGTTTCTTATAGTGCAGTTTAGTATTTCCGCCCGGGACTTTAACAAAAACTTTTCTCAGGCTCCTTGACCTTAATCTTCGTGCCGGCATGGCTCTTTGGAAAGAATGCCTATTTATAAAGGTTTTTGAAAATTTATTTGCACGGTTTTCCGTTTAAAAATTGGTTTATTACAA